>SKNI01000726.1 GCA_007120615.1 Myxococcales bacterium
CTCTTCTCCGCCCACCAGGTAAAGGGCTTCGTCATCGCGCATCACCTCGGACATCGCTGCTGCGACGGCCTTTAGAATCTCATCGCCCACCAGGTGTCCGTAGGTGTCATTGATGTTCTTGAAGTGATCAATATCGATGACCAGGAAATAGATCGGGTATTCATGTCGCCAGGCTCGCAGGCACTCTCGATTGGCATCCTGCCAGAAGCTGCGGGTGTTCAATAACCCCGTGAGTCCATCGCGGGTGGCCAACTCTCGGAGCTTCTTATTTGCCTCGCAAAGGCGTTCCCATTGCCAGCCGGCGAGGTATCCCATAAGGGCGAAGACGAGCATCGTGGAGCATAATAGATAGAAGAAAAGCTCCGGGTTAGAGCCGATCTCCTGTGTCGGAGATACCCCTTGAAACCAGCGGATCACCAACCAGCCCAGCGGCGCTCCCAGGGACAAGAGTGCCCCGAAGAGACAGAGTGTGATTCGCCCTGTATTGGCCAGAAAAGCTGTCATAATTGCTCACGAATAATCGATCGGAGCAGACGACCCCGTCCGCTTAACGGGAAAGCGCCCTTCGTGACGTCAGGATTAGTTTCACTGTGATTCAAGTCAAGGGTCGAGTATGTGCAAATGTGCAACCGATGATCATAGAGAAGCGGTGAGTTTCTCAAAGAGGTTGAACTTCTCTTTGGGTTCGAGCTCGGAACGGTCCGACGACGTCGACAAGAAGCCGGCGACCACGGCGAAAGCTTCGGAGACGGGATCATCGGGTGATTGCAGGTAGGCAGCCAGGGCCGGGTGGTCTTCTTCGAGCAGCACTTCGCCCTCTTGGAGGGTCGGTTCAAGTGAGGTGTGCTCCGTCAACAGGGCGACAAATCTGCGAACTTCGGGTTGAGTCTTCTCTCGGCGCTTTTGTTGTCGCTTCGACCGCCGTCCTTCCAGTTCCTGGCGTCTCTGATGAACGTCGAAAGGCACCGATTTGCTTCGGTCCACGGAACCCCGGTCGTTATTATCGGATCGAGCGTATCGCGCTTTGGCCTTTTGGATGAGCCGACCCAGGGGAGTGTCGGGAAATTCCTCGGGCATCTCGGGCCATTCGAAGAGTCGCTGAAATTGTCGCACGATCTGGCCCCAGGCGAGTCGCATCAGAAGCTGGTCGTTGTCAGGGGAGAAGAAGTTCTTTCTTGCCAGAAGTTGGAGGGCTTGCAGTTGAGCTGCGCGCAAATCCTCCGACAGCCGGGGGCCATTGAAGAGGTCATTGGGTTCCATATGGTCGGAGGAGATCTCGACGATCACGGGGCTCGGCAGATGGTCTTTGGTGGGGGACTGGCTGCCCAAAAGCCGCCCCTCCTTGATATATCGGACCTGGGTGGGAGCCGAGGGGAGGCCCGGGCTGACGGTGATCTCCCAGCTGCCGGTCTGAGTTTGGAGATTGTCGAAGACGCCGGTATGGCTTGCCCAGGGATCTCGCTGAGTCCACTTTCTTCGATTCTCTTGCCACGTCGCGCCACGCTCAAATTGGGAGGTATAGTCCTCGATCCGGTCGGTAGCGCCGCGAAATAACTCGTGAAGAGGGTAGACATTTACCCCGACTTCTACGTTTGCGGCGGGTCTGGACTGATGGCCGGAGATCGCTGGGAATTCATTATCGCCGGGCTTAACAGAGACCGACGCATGGTCAGTGCGACGCTCGCTGCTACGAATCCGGAGCACCGGTCCCGGCGGGAGATCCGACGACCGCGTGGCATCGCACTGACTGATCTGGAGTACCGAGCGGCGACCTCCTGCGCCATCGTCTTCGAGGCGCCGGGCATCGGCGATGGAGACATAATTGGGGACTCGAAATTGACGTCCCGCTTCTTCGAAAATGGGCAGGTTTTCGAAGACCGAGAGGCCCTCGAAGAGCTCCCGTTGGTCCGAGGCGCTCAAGGGACCCATCAGCGAGATGATGAGTTTTCGAAGACCCTTTCGGCGGGCGGTGATCTCCTCGGAGGAGAGGCCGTTTAGAAAGTCGGCGAGTGCCATAAAGCTGACGCGTTGTAGGCGTTGGTGAAGGGCATCCCAGGCGCCATCTTCCACAAAGGCGCTCTGTGAGAGGTTGGCCGTTAGATGAGGAGAGTCGACATAGGCCTGGCAGCCAAAATCCGCAAAAGGGGTTTCGCGATGGTCAATGCCGATAAGGACGCCGTGCTGGAGTACATGGGTGGAAAATCGAAGGTCGTCGGTCCTCAGGGCGACCACTCCTGATTCACCGCGATGGCTATAGTTCACCGAAGACCGGGTTTCGGTGTCCAGGGCGAATCCCTTGCTGATCAGGGTGTCATCGACATAAATGGGGACCTGGGAGAATCGGCATTTTTCCGCGAGCGTCTCCACCTCCGGCAACTCGCCGCGAATACGACTGACGAAGCGCCCGAGGTGAGCCGGTCCCACCCGCCGCAGCAGCGAAATACGGGTGCCCGTACCGTGACCGGAGAATTCATCGAGGGGAGTGATCTCGTCACCGATCAGGGAGACACCGTGGGGCGTAGGATCGCCGATCTCAATCGTCAGGTCTCGAAGCCCGAGGCCCTGCGCCGCGCTGACCCCGATGGCCAGATGACGAAGGGCGTCCTGGCGCACACTTGCGCGGTGGGAAAAGGCCACCTCGTAGATCGACTGTAGCTCCTTGGTGGTCAGAGATTCGCCGTCGAAGTCGACTTGCACTCGATTGATGGAGATGGAGAAGTCGATCCGAGTGGCCCCCAGAATATGGGCCGCTTTGACGAACTCCAGGACGTAAAAATAAGGCGAGGGGAGCTGGAATTCGCGCAGCTTCTCAAGCGCTCGTTGGCGGTCGAGGACGAATTGCCCCTGGGCGATGGGGCTGCCTTGTCGAAGTGGGGTCATAGGCGGTGCTCAAAATGGCTCGGGTTGTTGCCAGGGATTCCCATACTTCCAACCCACATGAGATCAAGCAAGGGGCGCGCTCTTCAGCTGTCGATAACCGGGGTGTTATCGGTGCAAACCATGCGTAATCGCTTCAAAAAAATGAATCTTTGCGTGTCGGGCCTGACGGTGTGATTCAAGAATATCGTCGAGACGTGAGTGGTTCAGGGCGTAAAAGACGGCGGCAACGGCGAATGCTTCGGCCACGGGGTCGTCGGGACTGTCGAAAAAGGCGGCCATGGTGGGATGGGTTCGGTTTACGATCACTTCTGAACTTCGAACCACTGCGGCCGGCGAGCCGGGGGCTTTGATGACGTCGATCCGGAAGTCCTCGATGGAGCTTGCGAAGGACTCCGAGCTATATTTTTTGACCAGTGTCAGTAGCGGCGTTGACGGCTCGTTTTCTTCAGATTTTTTCTTCGCCGCTGCTTTTCTCTTCGCCGCTGCCTTTTTCTGCTCTTCCCGTTGTCGCTCGATGGCTTCTTCTCGAGCTCTTTCCTGAGCTTCACGGTCTTTCTGCTGACGGGCTTCTATCTGGGGGCTGAATTTGCGCTCGGCCCGAGAGATCAAGGTTCCCATCGGGGTTCCATGAAAGTCGGGGAGGGTCCGCCATTCGAAGAGGTTCCGAAGCTCCTCGAGAAGCGAGCCGTCGTGGATTCGACCCAGCAGGCGGTCGACGCTATCGGTAAAAAAGAGATTGGCTGCCAGAAGCTGGAGGGCCTGCCGTTGCGCCTCGCGCAATTCTTCGGTGTACACGGGCCTGTCGAAAAAGGTGTTGGCCTCCATGTGGTCGGATTGGATCTCGATAAAAAGTGGCCGGGGGCGCTCCTCATCGTTTCGGTAGGGTCCCCGATAAAGGGGGACTCGTCGTCGCTGCAAGAGACGGTCTTCTTTGACGTAATTGATCTCGGTGCGGGCGATCTGGCGAGAGACGAGGGCAACGGCGATCGCGAAATCACCGGATGTGGAGGTCTGGGCATCTCCCTGGGTGCGATGTTTGCGAACGAAGGTCTTTCGTCGCTGCCAGCTCTGTCGATTCCGCTGGATTGCTGCGCTTCGGGCGAAGTCTGGTTCCAGATCGACGAGGGTCTCGGCGAAGGGGGTGAGTACGCGGAGGAGATCGTATCTCTTTGGTGAATGAGGAATCCGCAGGTCTCGCTCGTCGATAAAAAGGACCGGATCTTCCGTACTTTCAGGGGTTTTGGGAGCCATCCGAATGCTGAAGTGGAGCTCTCCTCTTCGTTGGGCGTTGGCGATAGAGATCAATTCTTCGGGGTCGTTGCATGTGGCGTTCTGGAAGATCTTTAACCTGGAAAAGACCTCCACGAGCCGGTCAATGATCGCTGGAGGAGCGTCGGTACTCAGGGATCCCATCACGGTGAAGAACCGAAACCGGAGGTCCTTTTGTTGTCGTCGGACAACCTCGTCGCTGAGAGACTCCAGGTAGTCCGCCAGGGCCAGACAGGCTGTATGGTCGAGCCGTTGGTGGAGGGCGAACCAGGCGTCGTCTTCCACAAACGCGCTCTGCGACAGGTTGGCGGTCAGGTGCGGAGAATCGACAATGGCCCGGCAGCCAAAGTCGACAAAAGGAGATCTGCGCCGGTCCTCGGCGATAAGAACCCCGTGCTGCAACACAGTGGTGTTGAAATGCTGGTTCTCGGCGGTCAGTGCGACCGCGCCGGATTCGCCCTGGTGGTGATAGTGGACGGGAGTATGACCGTCGATGACTCTGGTAAACCCATGACTGATTTGCTCTTCGTCAATGAAAATCGGAGTCCGGCAATCGGCGCATTTCTCGCGCAGCAACCCCGCCTCCGCCAGTTGCCCCCGAAGGCGATCGACGAATCGAAGAAGGTGGCCCGGCTGAAACGTACGGTGAAGCAGGATGCGCGTTCCGGGGGTGTGCTCGGAGATGGGTTGAATCGGCTCGATCTCCTCTTGCTGCAGAAAGACTCCGTGGGGCGCCTCTCCCCCGACCTCAATACGCAGGTATCGAAGGCCCAGACCCTGGGCGGCGTTGACCCCGATCGCCAGGTGCCGAAGGGCATCCTGGCGCTGGTCTCTTCGATGGGTGAAGGCTGCCGAGTAGAGCTCCTGCAACTCTTCCGGGGTGAATTCTTCGCCGTCGAAGTCCACCTCCACGGTGTCGACGGAGAGCGAGAAGTCGATGCGCGTGGCGCCCAGTAAATTAGCCGCTTTCACGAACTCCAGGGCGTAGTAGTAGGGCGAGGGGAGCTGGAATTCGCGCAGCTTCTCAAGCGCTCGTTGGCGGTCGAGGACGAATTGCCCCTGGGCGATGGGGTTGCCTTCTCGAAGCGGGTTCATGGGCGACTCTCGATCTTGTTCTGATTTCTAACCATGGCTTACCTATGATTCCAACCCACGGGAGATCAAGCAAGACCGGCGAGATCGGTGAGTGGCGCACAAGAGGCTATACCAAAAGCTGCTGGCACAGGACCGTGCATAAGCTATATAGAAGTCCGTAAGCACTCAGAGTGTCATTGTCACCCAGGCCAGCGAATGGGCGAAGAGAAAATCATCATCGTAGGAGCGGGAATCGGCGGCTTATCGGCCGGGATTTGTCTGAAAGAGGCCGGCTTCTCGGTCCGCCTTCTCGAGCGCTTCGACGAGGTTCGCGAGGTCGGAGCCGGCATCTTACTGGCTCCAAACGCCTCGTCCGTGCTCTATGAGCGAGGACTGGGGACGAATCTGGAGGCTGTGAGCGCGCCCATGACCGATTTCGAGATACGCTCCTGGCGAGGCAAGGTCTTTGTGAATCGAAAGTTTGACGCCGAGGAATGGCAGGGGCCCGCTCGTATGATTCATCGCGCCGCGCTTCAGGGAGTACTCCTGGATGCGGTGGGCCGCGAGAATGTAGAGCTTTCGGCGCAGGCGGTGGGCTATGAACCAGGCGAAAACGCGGCCACCGTAGTGCTCGAGGATGGGCGCCGCGTCATCGGCCGGGCCGTGATCGGAGCCGATGGGGTTCACTCGAAAATCCGGGAGGCCATTCAGGGCAAAGGAGAACTTCAATACCACGGATATACCTGCTGGAGAGGGATCACCGAGTCCTTTGAACACCCAGACTTCGACTTCGGGATGCTTATGGAGATACACGGCCCCGGTCTGCGCACGGGGATGGGGTATATCGACGAGGACCGGGTCTACTGGTGGGCAACGGCGAATCGTCCGGAAGGCCAGCGCGACGAACTCCAAAGCGTAAAATCCGACCTTCTAACGACCTATCGAGAATTTCCCGATTTCTTCCACGCCATGATCGAGGCCACCCCGGTGGAGCAGGTCTTGCGAAATGATATCCACGATCGACGGCCCACGAACCAGTGGGGCCAGGGGGCTGTGACCCTTCTGGGAGACGCCGCCCACCCCATGGCGCCCAACGTCGGCCAGGGAGCCTGCAGCGCCATTGAGGACGCCGCGGTCCTGGCCCGCTGCCTGGAGCAATACGACGCCCCCGAGGAGGCGTTTCGGCTCTACGAGCGGATTCGACAGCCTCGCACGGCAGACCTTCAGAAGATCTCAAAGCAATTCGGCACCGTAGGTCAGTGGAAAAACCCCCTGGTGGTCTGGCTTCGAGAACTCTCCATGGTTCTTACTCCCCATTCGGTGATGCAACGCCAGCAACGGCGAATCTGGGACTATGACGTCGAGCGCCAGGTGCGCTCCGAACGGGGACGTCTTCGGTTGCCGTGATAAAGGACCCTGGTTGGACGGGGAAGATGGGTTGACCCTTCCTACGGCTATAACGCCGGTAATTTAACGGTCGTGCCGGCGGGGATCGTCAGATGGTCGACGTGACCGGAGCGATCATCATCCAGAATAATATGGGCGTGAATGAAGGTGGTGTGGTCGACGATGACGCTGGTGTGAGACTGGGTAAAGATCCCCACCAGTCGTCCCGAGAGGTCTTCGCCGCCGAATTGATACGCGTAGTCTTTTCGCTCCTCGCAGGAGGCGCCGCCTTCGTCGGGTAAGGCATCGGAGTCGACGACGTGGGCGCCGACGTCGGAGAAGGAGCCTTCGATGCGAAATGGCAGGGCGCCGTCGACGCCGTGGGTGGAGGCTTTCTCGGTCAAGAAATCACTGAGGCCGTCCATGTCGAAGTCCTGCGGGGTCTGCACCGAAGTCCAGGCGCCTACGTGAGTGCCAAATAAGAAGGTCGCCTCCATCTCGTCGGATACTTCCCGGGGCTTGTGGATGGAAAACTCCGGCTCTTCTCCTCCCCGGGCCACCGCCAGGGTGTCGTCCCACAGGGTATATTCACCGTTTAGCCCACCGATGGAGCCGAGACCGTGGTTGATGGGAGCTGCGGACCTGGCGAAAAACTCGGGGAGGTCCGTGGTGGCTTCTAATCGGCCGTGGAGATTGACCTCTCGAAGGGCTCCGGAGATCTCCCATTCGCCGGTCCAGCCCGGCTCGTCGGGTTCTGTTTCCCGGGCTTCCGTTTCGGAGGGGACTTCTTCGGGGTCGACTTCTTCGGGTTCCTCAGGTGCCTGGGATTCGCAGGCGACAAGCGAGAAGAGAATCAGGAGCAGAATCAGGACAGGAAGTGTTTTTTGTTTCATGTGTTGTTTCATTATTTCACCGTTTCTCGGGTTCGA
>SKNI01000584.1 GCA_007120615.1 Myxococcales bacterium
CTCGAAACCTTCGTGTTTTCAACGCCGTGGAGTCCCTGACATCGGACGCCGCGGCCCATGCAATTGCGCGCGGTGTTATCGGCGTCTGTTGGAGGAGGATGAGGGTGGGGCGCGGGCGATTTTCGAGGCGGCGTGGGAGTATGTGGAGGCGGTGTGAGAGTTTGTTTCGTTTATTGCGTTTGGGTGGGGATGTGACTACCTTGAAAGCAAGGAGGTACACCGATGCAGACCATGAAAGAGCCTACAACAAAGACGTCAGAAGTTGCCCAGAATGCACTGCGCACCCTCCAGCCCCTTTCGGAGGCGGTAAGTGAGGAAACTACGATTTCGCTTCGATCGCCAGACGGCGGGGAAGTGACTGTAGCGCTGCCAGCCGATGCTTTTCGAGTCCTGGTAGAAGTGCTCGCCCAGATGGCAAATGGCAGCGCAGTGACCGTGGTTCCATCCCACGCGGAACTGACGACGCAACAAGCGGCAGACCTGCTCCATGTATCCAGACCATTTCTTGTTGGGCTGCTTGATAATGGAGAGATTCCCTATCGGAAAGTGGGAACTCACAGGCGGGTTCGAATGTCCGATATCGTTGCGTATAAAGAGAAGGACGAGCAAGAGCGCCGGGAGGCAGCCGACGAGCTCGCCAACGAAGCGCAAGATCTTGGCCTTGGGTACTGAAACCGATGGCCTTTATCGTAATTTATGACGCGAACGTTCTTCTTCCGGCGCCACCAGTGCCCCACGGATCGCATCGCCCGAGATCGCGACCTGGACTACGACTTCGCTCGCCCTCGGCGACGAGGACCCACGACCGAGGACGGCCCGCTCGTCGAGGAGGGCCGCCGGGCCGTCGACGCCCTGACGTCGGACGCCGCGGCCCATAGCAATTGCGCGCGGTGCTACCGGCGTCTGTTGGAGGAGGACCGGAGTGGGGCGCGGGAGATTTTTGAGGCGGCGTGGGAGTATGTCCCCGCCTCCGAGCAAGACCGGGAGGCCTTGAGTTCCAGGTCTTCTTCGACGAATCGATACGAGAATATGCGTCAATCCAATGCCGTGGCATCGCGCCACTCTTCCAACTCCTCCAGCGAAATCCGATAACGCCCGGCAGTCCCTTCGCTGAGATTGATCATGAGCTGCAGCCCTTTCTTCACAAAACCATCGCGGTCCTCTCGGGGTATCTCATGGTCTGCAGCCCATTTCTTCAATAACCCCTCGGTGGGCGTGGACTTCGATAGAACCAGGTCGCGCACCAGAACTTCTAATTCATCTCGATAGCGCAGACGAAGAGGGTCGGGTTCGATGATCGCATCGCGGACTACTCGGTATTGAGCGCAAGATCTCTCGTAGGCCCACTCAAAGACATCGCGAAGGAGCTCGACTCGTTGGGTTTCGTAGATGGAGAGTGTGGCCTGAAGATAGAGCTCTCTGGGGACGTCGATGAAGGAGAGCGGGCAGAGGTTGGCTCTAAATAATGGGATATTGGCGGCGAGTCGGGAGGTGCGTTTGTTTACGTCGATGAAAGGTTGCAGATAGGGTAGATGAACCATGGTGAAGAAGGCTTGCTCAAAAGGATCTTCAATGGCGTCGGCTCGACTCAAAAAGAGAGCGAAGGAGTCCTCGATGACCTGCGGGATCGCGACCGGGGTATAGGAAGTGCCCGTGATCTGGACCATTCTCCTCCGCAGCCGGCCCTCATCGCCGGGGTCGCCCACCAGGTTTTCTGCCAACATGGAATGCAAGGTCAAAAGGGTTCGACGATCAAAGGCCAGACTCTCGGCGTTTTCCACCAGAAAATCGATGGCTCGCTTGTGATTGAGGACCATCTGAGCCTCCGTCGCATCCTTTCCTTCTGCAGCCCTCCCAAACTTGATAAGACTCGCCGTATCGATGCGACTATAGGTATTTCCCTCGAGACGACTGGAAGCCCAGGAGAGGTCGATCAAGAGATTCTCATAAATCTCGCGAGCGTAGGTGCCGGCGGGTCGATTCGGGTCAGGTGTACTCCCTCGATCGTGAAGTCGTTGACGCATGGGGCCAGGGAGATACCAGGTGTGGCCGGGAGTGTAATCTTCGAGAAAACTACGGTCATATCCGACGGGCGCGCGTCTGGTAATGGGCCGAAGAATAAGTGCGCGAATTTCGGTGCCACTCTCAGAGAGGGGAATCTCGGCTTCGGCATCCGCAACCGGGGAGACTTGCGGTGGAGGCGTGACCGTGTCTGCGACTTTATAAAGAGTGGATCGGCCCTGACCTTCGACGATGATCCGGTCCTCTTCTTCCAGGACCTTAAGACGTCGCAAAAGAGTTCGCCTCAGCAGAGGACGATCCCAATTGGTATTCACGAACTCTTCGATTTCATCACGGCTCAAGCCCACAGGATGCTGTCGGAGTAGCTCCTCTAGCTGGTCCAATTCTCGAGCGATTGTCTTTTGTGATCTTCGTGCCACATTTCTTCCGACGATAGGGTATTCGTGCCATATAATATGGTTCCATGACATATATATGGCACGAAAGCAGTATTTTAAAGGGTTGATTGTCATGAAAAGGGGTTTCGTGACAATAAATATATTTATCGTGACAATAAAAATGAGGGTCGATAGAGCTCCGACCTCGAGATGATTCTTCAGAAATTCCAGAAAGGATTTCGACTCGTGTAGATAGGGCTGGAAGATCTCGCTCCATCGCCTCGCGCACAAGCTCACGGGCGGCGAATACGGCCGCATCGAACACGATATCGAGCATTTTCGGCCCAAGGGCTCGGTCCGCCAGTGGCCCACGGAGCGCATCGCCCGAGACCGCGATCTGGACTACGACTTCGCCCTCGGCGACGAGGACCCGGCGGGCTATTACCTGCTGACCTATGTGCCGCGCAATTACGCCACGGCCTGCAAGACCTGCAATACCATCATGAAGGGCAGCTACTTTCCCATCTCCGGCGACCGCGGCGCGCCCAGGGGCGTTGCGCACCGCCGACCACCGCCATCTCGGTCTTGGCTGTCATGCTGCAATGGCGAAGCCTCTCGTTGGTGTGGAAGAGACTCGTCAACGAATGCTCGGTTCGCTACTCTACGGGCATCAATTGAAACGAAAGCCCACGGTAAAGTGAGAGTTGAGATGAGAAAATGTCTATTGATTGCGGCCGTTTTATGTCTGGCGATGGGATTTCTTCTTCCAGGTTGCGATCCGGAGGAGGAAGGGCAATTCCCCGACGCCGGTGATGGAGATCTGGAGGTCGATGCGGACGTCGATATCGACGACGCCGATGCTGGGGATGGCGAGGAGTTGGAGGGAGCTCTGCGACGGCCGGTGGAGGTCTTCACCGATGAGCAGGGCATGCCTCATATTTACGCCGAAACCCTCGAAGATCTCTTTTACGTAAACGGTTATATTCAGGCCCGAGATCGCCTGGCTCAGATGGAGTTCTATCGGCGGGTATCCACGGGTACCCTGTCTGAGATTCTCGGCGGTTTCTCCGATGATACCCTGGGAATCGATATTTTATTTCGGATGCTGGGGCTGCATCGAACGGCGAAAGAATATTGGGAGCAGAATTACGACTCGGAGAACGAGTCCCATATTGCGATGGAGAGCTTTGCCGAGGGAGTCAATGCATTTTTGCAGGCCTGGAGAGATGGTGACGAAGAGGTAAATACGACGATCGCCAATATCTTTCCCCAGTCTTCTTTTCGGGACTGGGAGCCGGCAGATACTCTCGCTATCGGCCGTCTTCTGGCGGTGGACCTGACCTATTATGCACCGGTTTATCTGGAGTTGACTCAGATCCGTCAGGCCTTGTTGGAGACGTTTCCCGAGGACTCTGAGAACTCTGCGATTGCTGCCCGGTCCGGTCTTTTCAATGATGTAGTGAGGTTTGCTCCGGCCGCCGATACCACGCATATCGATGGATTTCCCCAGGCTCTGACCACCGGGTCGGGCGGGCACTCCGAGATCGATGCGGACCTTCTGGCCAACGCACTGAAGTTGCATCAAGGGCTGACGGACATTCCGGGGATGGAAGGAGTGGATTTCGATCCCTTCAATGCCCGCAGTGATTTTATGAAGGGGAGTAATAACTGGGTGGTTTCCGGTGATCATACGGAGAGCGGATATCCGCAGGTGGCCAATGACCCCCATCTGGGCCTGTCGCTTCCTACCGTCTTTTATCCCATGCAGCTGAATCTGACAGACGATCTGGATGGACGGGAAGACATCGACATCTTGGGCGCAGCCTATGTGGGGGTCCCCGGAGTGGTCATTGGTCGAAACCACACCATGGCCTGGGGTACGACGGTGGGGTTCTACGATTATGTCGATCTCTATCAGGAGCAGATCACCGGGAGTTCCGACGATGTCGATGCTCCGACGGTGCTCTTCAACGGAGAGCAGGTTTCGGTGGAGAGGGTGGTCGAGACGATCGGCATCGGCCAATTCGGAGCGATCAGCGAGGAGGTGGATTATACGGTGGAGATCGTGCCCCATCACGGGCCGTTGATTCCTCCTACGGAAGACGCCAGGCCCGTACCAAGAGAGGGAGACGCAATCTCGGTCAAGTGGGTCGGCCTGGAGATGAGCAATGAGGTTGAATTCTTGATGGGAGTCTGGCGAGCCGACACCCCGGCCGATATTGAGGAGGCCATGACCCATTATCGAGTGGGATCGTCGAATTTCGTCTTCGGTTTTAGCAGCGGAGAGATTTATTACTCCGGGCGATCCGACATCCCGATTCGCTCCGAGGGGGCGAGGACGTTTGATCCACGAGACAACATCGAGGGGACCGGTCCGATGTTCGTGCTCCCCGGTGATGGAAGTGCGGAATGGGAGGGTTTTTTATCAGACGATCTGATCCCTCACGCTCTTAATCCGGAGAAAGGCTATGTGATCACCGCCAATAATGATCCCGTGGGTGTGACGCTCGATAATGATCCGGTCAACGCCGAGCACTACCTGGGAGGGTTTTTCGACCTCGGCTTTCGAGCTCAACGCATCGAGGAGCGGATCGAAGAGTTCATCTCTTCCGACCAGAAGCTGACCCTCGAGGATCATATTGCGATTCAAGACGATCCCCAGGATCCGTTGGCTGCCAGAATGGTCCCTCATATTGCAGAGGCCATCGATATTGTTCTGGACTCCGAAATCGATGATGACCACGCCGCGGATCTGGCTTCTATACGAACGGAAATAGACGGTCAGGAAGCAACCCTCGCTCAGTTAAGGGAGCTCTTCACCGGGTGGGATTTCGTGGCGCCGGCGACAAGAGAGCCTGCGGGCGAAGACGTGCTCAGAAGCAGCGCGGCTACTTTATTTAATGTGACCATGGTCTATCTCTTTCGCAATGTTTATGGCGATGAGATGGCGCGCCTCGGGCTCTATGACGATGGGTCCTGGAGCGTTCCACGGGCGTCACAGGTATTGAGCCGTTCACTTCTCTTTTTATTGGAGACACCAGAGGAAGCGGTCAGCTTTGATCCAGAAATAGGTGATAGTCTGTATTTCGACGATCTCGACAACGAAGAGGTGATCGAGACCCGCCTCACGATGCTCGTTCGGTCGGTATTGGAGGCTCATGAGCATCTGACGACGTCTCCAACCTTCGGCTCCAGAGGAAATATCGATATCGAGGGTCCCCTCAGCGCAGCGACTGAGGACTGGGTCTGGGGAAATTTACACGGGCTCTTTCTCAACGCTCTGGTTCCGGGCACTGAGAGCGGGATGCGTCGACCGCAGTCGGCCCCGCCATTTTATGAGCGGCCAGGGGGTACGTTTTCGGTCAGCCCCTGCGGAAATGGATATACGAGCTTTAATTTCACCTGCGGCAGCGGCTCTTCACTTCGGATGGTTCACGACCTGAGTCCCGACGGAATTGTCAGCTACAACGCGGTCCCCGGAGGGGCGTCTCAGAACCCGGACAGCCCCTATTTTGATGATCAGATTGAGCGTTGGAATCGCGCCGAACCCTATCGTTTGATCGATGATCGCGACGAGTTAGAGCAGGTGGGAACGTTGGAGACCTTCGACGGGCAATAGGTCAATCGTCGGACTCGGCCCGGGGCAGCCGTATTTGGAAGTGTGCGCCTTCGGTGGATTCGACTAATTTGATGGTCCCGTCGACGCGGGCGACCAGTCGTTGGGTGATGGCGAGTCCGAGGCCGGTTCCGGCGCCGGGGCTGCGGGTGGTGAAGACCTGAATGGGGCTTGCCAGATCGCCCTGGGCCGCTCGTTGTGTGGCAATGCCCAGCGCTCGCAGGGGGCGGATGATGATGAGCGAGAAGAAGGCGTAGCCCACCAGGGTTACGAAAACGAGGGTGAGGCCGAGATATAATAAGATGGCGAGGACTCAGCCCGGGGATGGCTGCGTCGTATCGCAGAGATATCCTTCAGGAATGGTCACTGACTGTTCGTGTGGGGGCTTCTCATCAAATTGGCTGACCTCATCGAGAAGCCTTTTCAAACTGGAGGGCTTGTCGTCCACAGCGTTAGGGCCGTCGAGACGTTGCCATAATTCGCGCGGCAAAGCGGTCAAGACATTGAGGCGGAGCAAGATCTCCGTGGGCTTCGACATGCCCGTGGGGTCATGTTTTTTCGCCTCCCATTTTGAGACCGCCGCATGGGTAACATCGTGCATGGCTGCGAATTCTTTTTGTGTCTTCTCCAGCCAGTGCCGAATGAAGCGCACTTGCTTGCCGGTCAATGGAGAGGCTTTGTGAGCCAGAATCCACAGGACCACTCGCTGAAATTCATTGAGCGGCAAATCCGGTAACCATTCACCGCGAACGTTCTTCATCGGCACGCTCTTTAACAGCACCGGAAATCCGAGGCTCTGGTCTATCAATTCTTTTGCGATTTTGTGTTTCATTGCGGTGTCCATCATTTGTCGAGGTCAATAGCCGTGACGATGAGCATTCCTTCGTCAAAGGTAACCACGATCGATCTCCCGTTCGTGCATTCGGTCACGTGCATGTCGACTCAGTGTGTATTCGTCATTCTCCAGGTACTGCGCGATAGCTTCCAGGAGCTCATGAACTTTGGCGCGGCTCATCTGAATCTCGTCCTTGAGGGTGTAACTCAGTTAAATCGTAATTCATTTCGGTGTGAAGAACAAGGCGCGGCGTTTGGAATACCAATGCCTTATCGGCGTTTGCTGGACGAGGATGAGGGGGCGCGGGAGATTTTCGAGGCGGAGGCAGCCGACGAACTCGCCAACGAAGCGCAAGATCTTGGCCTTGGGGCTCGGAACATGTGAATAGACGAGCGAGGGTGGCTTGGAGCATCGTCCCCGGGGTGACGCGCGGCTGTGCTACGCCTTGCTCTACCCCGAGCAACAGAGGCCTCCGCTTCGCTTCGGCGCGGCGCAAACGACGCGCCTAACCTGGATTAACCTGGATTACTCATGACCTGTTTACTGCGGCTCATCAGCCCCCAAATCCCTTCATCTCTCTCCTCGACGATGCGCTGCATCGCCTGTGGGGCTCGATTTCGGGCTTTTGACGCTGATTTTGCCTCGTGACGACACGTCATGAATAATCCAGGCTAA
>SKNI01000062.1 GCA_007120615.1 Myxococcales bacterium
CGCCGTCTGAATCACCGTGAACGCAATGATCACTCCAATCAGAGCCCACCACCCCGTCCACTCAATGAGTACGACCAAAAAGGCCAGCAACGATCCTACGGCGAATCCTACATAGGGTATGACGTTTAAAAACCCCGTTAATAGGCCGATGACGATACCCGATTGGATATCATGACCGGTTAAACCGTAGACCAGACCGAGTCCAATGGCATAAAGTACCGCCAGAATCGCCGATACCTGAAGCTGTCCTCGAAACCACTGTCCCACGGCGAGATCCATCTTCCCCAGACGATCCAGAATCAACTCCCGGCGATACGGGGGGAGAAAACGATGCAGGCTAGCTTTTCCGCGATTGAAATCTCGTAGGAAATAAAAGGTGAACAGGGGGATCAAGACCAGATTAAAGATCGTCATCACCAGCGCCCCGGCATGGGTCAATGCATTCTGCAGCCATGCCCCGACCTGCTCCGCCACCGCAGGGATCGCGTCCTGAATCTCTTCACCATAAGTCTCCATCGCCTCCGCTACCGACTCGGGCAACTCGATCCCGAAGGTCTCTCCTATCCAGGGTAGAGTCTGGGTTTCCAGCACTTCAATCGCCTGTGGCAGGCGTTGACCGATTTTCTCAACCTGGGTGGCGATGGTTGGGTATAAGAATATCGCGAAGACCGTCAAAAACCCCACTACTCCCGTCAATATAATCAGAATCCCCAGCGCTCGGGGGACTCCTTTTTTTTCCAATTTACAGACCGTGGGATTCAATATGTAGGCGATCAACAGGCTGAAAAAGAGGGGGATCGCCACTGCGCTGATCAGATCGAAAACCCAGATCACCCCGGCGACAAGAGCCACAAAAAATAAGAGCTTCGCCACCAGATAGGGATAGCGCCCATAACGCTCCCACTGCTCCCCCGGAGTATATTCGTTCTTTCGTTTCGGCGTCGACTCTTCGGATTCCGGTTCCATCATTCAAACCCCACTGCAACCACTAATTCACCAGACAAAACGCCCGGCCGGACCGCGTCAATATCGGACTTCTCGGGGCTCAACCCAGAATTCCACGACCCCGTGTTCCGTCGCTCGCTGGCTTCGCTGAATACGAAAGTCGTCAAATTCGTGATTTTCCACAACTCGAAATACATATTCCGCAATGTCATCGGCCGTATTGGAGCCGGGATTGATCTCCAGAGCGATGATACCCTCGCTCGCCCACCGCTCCACGACCCGGTCTACCTCTTCGATCGCCAGCAGGCGACTTCGCAATGATTCCAGATTCGCCGCTCGCTCCACATTTCGCACCGCCAGCAGCGTAGCCCCGCCTTGAACGCCTATCTCTCCGCCGCTGCGCCGCAGGCTGCGCCCCATCACTTCTCCCAGGGCGGCCCCGGTTATCGCTCGCGCCTCTTCCAGAAGCGAGTCCGACGCACTTCCGTACACCCGGCGTTGAACCGTAAATCGTTGCAGCGATACGCCGTCGGTGGCGCCGGCGGCGACCAACTCCACCTCCGCTCTTACCTCCACCCCGTGATAGCCAAGTGGCGCAACCGCTCTTATGGGCCGATATTCGATCTGTCCTACCAGCACCCGATTTGCGTTGAGCAGTCCACCCAACTGGGCCGCATTTGCCGGCGACAGGCCCGGACGGCGGTAGATCCGACTGATATTGACCTTCTGAGGAGTCATCGGGCCTACGCCGGCCTCTCGAAGCCCTTGAAAGACCGCGTCATCGGACTTCGTCCATTGTGGATTATCAGCGGTACTCCACCAGAAACCCACACGATCCGCTGAAGAATCATCGACGCCTTCTCCAACGATCTCGGTCAACAAGACCACTACATCCCCGGAGTCGGCCCAGGCTGCAAACGGGGTCCAGACAAAAAGAGCTACTACTAATGCAAAATATCTCACCATCTCTACTCCCATTCGATCGTCGCCGGAGGCTTACTCGAAACATCGTATACCACTCGATTGATCCCCGTTACCCGATTGATGATCCGATCGGAGACTTTCCCCAGAAACTCCATCGGCAAATGCGCACGGTCTGCGGTCATCCCATCGCGGCTGGTCACCGCTCGAAGAGCCACCACTTCCTCATAGGTCCTCTTATCCCCCATGACCCCGACGGTCTGAATCGGAAGCAATACGGCAAACGCCTGCCACACCGAATCATAGAGATTCGATTCCCGCAGAGCGCTGATGAAGATATCATCGGCCTCTCGCAGCCGCTTCAGCCGAGACCGGGTCACATCACCCATGATTCGGATCGCCAACCCTGGTCCCGGAAACGGATGACGCCCCACCGATTCCTCGGGAAGTCCAAGTTCCCTGCCCAGCACCCGGACCTCGTCTTTGAAGAGCTCTCGCAAGGGCTCGATCAACAAAAAGTCCAGGTCCTCAGGCAATCCTCCGACGTTATGGTGGGTCTTGATAGTGACCGACGGACCTCCGGCGCTGACCGATTCAATTACATCGGGATAGAGGGTTCCCTGCGCCAGAAAACGCGCTCCCTCAATGCTGGAAGCCACCTCTTCGAAGACCCGAATGAAGATCTCACCGATGATCCGCCGTTTTTTCTCGGGATCGATCTCTTCGGCCAGACCCTCGATAAATCGTTCGCTGGCATCGACCACCCGCAGGTCGACACCGAAGTGGCCCTCGAAGACCTCCTGAACGAGCTCTGCCTCTCGATGACGAAGAAGCCCGTTGTCCACAAAGACACAGGTCAACCGATCTCCGATGGCCCGATGCATCAGGGCCGCGACCACCGACGAATCCACTCCTCCCGAGAGCCCACAGATCACGTGATCCGATTCGCCAACCGTCTCGCGAATACTTGCGACCGCCGACTCCACGAAATTACCCATATTCCAGTCGCCCTCGCATCGACAGATGGTGAAGGCGAACTCCTTCATCATCTCGGCACCAGCTTCGGTATGGGAGACCTCCGGATGAAATTGAAACCCGTACACTTCTTTTTGACGATGGGCGACGGCGGCCACGATTCCATTCTCCGTCGCCGCAATCGCCTCCAACTCGGCAGGCAATTCATCCACCGTGTCTCCGTGACTCATCCACACCGTGGTGGAGCTTCCCGCCTCCAACGATCCCAGCGGCCCCCGGGGAACTTCAATATTCACTTTCGTGCGACCGTACTCTCCACCCGCGGTCCCCTCGTCTACCGACCCACCCATCTCCTGGGCGATCAACTGCATTCCATAACAGATCCCGAGGATGGGTGTTTCTAAATCCAGCAGACCTGTGGCCAGTTGAGGTGCACCGGTCTCGCGAACTTGCCCCGGCCCCCCGGAGAGCACAATTCCTCGACACCGGATCTCTCCCTTCGCCAGAAGGTCCACTCGCGGATCATCAAACGGCCAGACTTCACTGTACACCCCCAACTCCCGAACACGCCGGGCGATCAACAGGGTATACTGACTGCCGTAATCGATGACTATAATTCCCTCTTGCAGGCTCTGCTTCATCGCTTACTCTTCTCAATTGCTTATGTTGATCAATGAGACCTCTACCTGTGCCTCACCGCCACGCTTTAATTCGTGCTCGCTGACTCCTTCAAACCGGGTCTTTCCGGCGAAGGCGCGCCCTCGAAAAAGATATTGCCCCGCCCTCAATCCTTCCACGTCTATCACTCCGGCGTCGCAATCCGCCGATCCTCGAAACACTTCATAATAAGCGTCATCGAAGACCGTCAATTCCACCTCTTCCACTCCATTGGTCCCACAGACTCGCTGATTCTCAAAATACCACTCCACCTGAGCCGTCGACATCCGGGCCGTCAGATCGACAAGCCCCAGATCGTTTCGCTCTTCGGGGCGAATCAAAATATCTTCAAGCTGACGCTCAAACGTAGGGTGCCCTCCCTGATCCAGACCGGTCAAATCCAATTTATAATTTCCCGGTTCGACATTGGTAAACACCATCGACGAAGTATTGCAACCGACCCGCCGATCATAAGACCTCCTCTCGTTTTGCAGCACCGCGTTTACGTGATGAACATCACCCGCCTCGCAACCCATCGGAGCGACCTCCCAGGCGACCTCCAGCGATCCCTTCTCAAAGGGATCCACCTCATGGCCGCATCCCAACTGAGTTGCAACGACCACACCGAACACCAGCGTTTTCCAATATTTTCTACCCATCATAAAACTCCTTGGCATCTCATCACCGTTCTCCACCTTCTTTCTGCCACATCAGGCTACCTCACCTATGAGAGACCACAATTTTTCTCTTTAGTTGGCATCCGGAAAACGCGGACCGAGCAGAACCGAGGATATTTGAATGAAATCCGCCTGCACTGGTTTGCCGGCAACTTCAAAACCACTTCTTTCCCAACCCACCCCTGTGGTATAGATCCAGCGAACTTTTTCTCCCACATAGCCACCGTTATGGACCGTTCCAAGCTCGATACGCTCTTAAAGGGACTGCCGCAGACCGAGTGGCAACTCCTCGCTGCCGTTCGCGAATTGGAGGGCAATGGCCTCCGTGCCACCGCTCACGATCTCCTGGTACGCGCCGTGGAGGCCGGGTCCGGCGAACACAGCCGACTCGAATTAAGCCGCCGCCTGATCACGCGAGGCCGTTTTCGCGCTGCCTTGGATATCCTCGCTGCCATCGATTCGACGTCTCAGCTCCATGGACCGGCCTCCATTTTCCGCGCCCAGGCTGCGTGCCGATTAAAGAAGTTCGATCATGCTCGGACTCATCTCCAATTCGCCACCGAGAGCGCCCTCGCCACCAGCGACGTTCAGGCATGGAAAGAGCACATCTTCGATCGCAAACCGCGTCCTCCTCTTCCCTACTCCCTGCAGGACCCTCGGGAGGTCGACGACCCTTACGACTTCGGCGCTTCCGAGCCAACCCACCTGTTTCACCCCGACGAGCACGAAAACGCCACCCCCGACGAGGCCACCCAACCCAGAACACCGAGCCTCGATCACCTGGACCCGCCCTCCGGTGTGGAAGATGAACCGACCTATCTGATCAATATTCCAGCCTCCGGTTCCCTCGATGACATGATTGACCCCGATGAGCCCACCGTGGTTCGTCCTTCGGTTAAACGCTCCGACCTCTCCCGGGATCCAGATCATTTCCGAGATATCACCACTGGAGTTCGCTACAAAGATCCGACCCTACCCGGCGAGGCCGATCTCGCCGGGGAGATGCCACGATACGTCACCGATCCGGATCTTCGCCCCTCGGAGCCGGAGGACCTCTCGTCCCTGGCAAATTCATCCAACGACCAGGACAACGGCGCCTTCGTCCATGATCCTCTTGCCATTCCAATACACTCGGAGGAAAACGTCGACGAGGATTCCGACTCCGAGCCAGAACTAGAGCTGGACCTCTCCGATTCTCCACGCCCACTTCAACGCTACAGCTCCGCTCGACAGCTGACCGCATTCGTCAAAGACCGTGCTCACACCCATATCGCTGACGTCTTGCAATCTCCCCTGCGAGCGCTGGTCATCGCCAGTATCACCGCGGTTATCGTCCTTGGCGGCGGCATCACCCTTATCTATTCGGCTATCTTCAACGCACACCTCAACCAGCAGATTCACAGCATCGAGCGGGCCATCGAGGCCGACCTCTACTCCAGCCACCTCGCCGCGCTGCGCGATCTGAACCGACTTAGCGAATACCAGGTCCTCCCGTTCGACCCCGTCGACGAAGCCATTCACTCCCTGAGTTCCAGGCTCCCCGTCTTCGGCGTCGGTGATCAGATGGACCTGGTCCAGGACCTGACGCTCTTCGTTGAAGCCCGCATGAGCTACCGTTTTGAGCACCCGGGAACCTTCTCAATGGAACCATCCTCGGGAGACGAGTCCGTCCTGGTCTCCGCTGCCCGAGTCTACCACCACCTCAGCTACGGAGAGTTCTCTGATGCCACAAGTCTCGCCGAACGCCGCCTCGCCAACCCGGACGTCCACCCCTTCGCCACGATAGTCTACGGCGACAGTATCGTCGCTGCACAGGCTGCCACCCGGGCTGCCATGATCGTCGACAACTTCCCCAACAATACTCCCGCCACCGCCTTCATCCACGCTCAAATGCGTCTGCTCATTGATGAAGATGATGGAAAAACATACCTCCTGGAACTCACCGAAGGGATCAACTCTCAGCATCCCGGCACACTGCTGGAGTTGGCCAGCCGACAGAACGACTATGAGGCTGCCAGAGTATTTATCGAAGACCTGCGCGATTCCAATCACCCTCATGCCTCGCGCACTGAAAGAGCTCGTGCTCATATTATTCGAGCCCACTCTTACGGCGCCGAAGACGATCCGAACTCCCAACTTCTGGAGCTCCAGCGGGCCGCCACGATCGCCCCCTTTCATCCGAACAATATTCGGCCACTCATCGACTACTTACTGGCAACCGGAGAACTACTCGACGCCCGCAGCCACCTGGCCCGCATTCCCGCCATCGATAATCGTCACCCTTATTTTGATATCGCTCTGGCCGAGATTCACCTGAGCATTGGGGATATCGATCGGGCCATCGAGCGCCTCGAGCCTTATACCTTTGATATCCTCCACGCCACCGCTCTGCAGGGCATCGCCCGCGCCCGGCGTGATGACATGGACCGCGCCCAGGCGCTCATCGACGCCATCAATGAGGAGGAAAACGCTATCGGAACCAGCGCTAACGCCTGGTTATTTGCCGCTCGCGGTCACCGCGAAGATGCAATCCAACTTCTGGAGGCCCTCAATCTTGAATCCCTTCCGTTCTTTTTCCAGATCCTCGCCGCCGACACGTTCAGGCAACTGGCCAATATGGCCCCAGCCCGAACAGAGCGAATGGAGAACCTGACCCGTGCCGAAGAGATTCTCGAGGAGATCTCCACCGAGCGCCCGGAGAGTCGTCTGCTCGCCTGCCTCATTGCCCTGGATCGCAGGGACTCCTCCGGCGCGGACCCAGCCTGCTCTCGGGTTGATACCCTCGACCGAGCCGCCCGCCCTTCAGCCTTCGCCGTTCTTCGCTGGCATCTATATAACGATCGACGCGAAGAAGCTCGCGCCCTCCTCGATGGCCATGTCGACCTCACGGGCCCCCACGGCGAGGTGGAGCTTCGCTACGCTCAACTCGACCTCCTCGACGGCAATTATAGTGCTGTGCGAGCGACCCTCGATGATCTTCCCTCCCCGATTCGCAGCTCGCCGGACCATCTACTCGTAGAGGGCAATTACGCCCTCCGTGTGGGCCGCCTTCAGCGCGCCCGACGACATTTCGACGAGGCTCTGGCCACCACATCTCTTGATCGGCCGGAAGCTGTCCTCGGAAGAATCGAGGCTGATCTTCTAGACCAGCAGCCCAACGACCAGATGGAAGAGTCCATCCGGGCGTTATTGCGCCACGGGGACCTTGGACCTCGCGCATGGTCTTTATTTGCTTCTCTTCGCCTCCAACAAAACCGCATCTCTGATGCCCGGGAGAATATCGGTTTTGCCGATCGAGCACGCGATGATTTCGGCGGCGTCGAC
>SKNI01000699.1 GCA_007120615.1 Myxococcales bacterium
ATCGGTGACCGTCAGGCGGACGCCCAATTCGTGGAGCTCTTTGGCCAGAAAGTAGCCTACCGATCCCAGCCCCTGAATGGCGACATGTAAACCCTGAAGGTCATCTCGTTGCCAGCGGAATTTCGCGGCGGCTTCGATTCCCCGACGTACTCCAAAAGCGGTGTACGGAGAGGGGTCTCCGGAGCTTCCGGCGTCCGGGTCAAAGCCCAGCACATGCGCCGTACTCTGGCGGACGGTGTTCATATCATTGACGCTGGTCCCGCTGTCCTCGCAGGTGATGTATCGGCCGGCCAGAGAGTCGACAAATTGGCCGTAGCTCTCAAAGAGAGAGTCCCGGTCTTCTTCGGCGAATTGGGGGGGACGAATGATGACCGCCTTTCCGCCGCCGTGAGGGAGATCGCTGATGGCGGCTTTGTAGGTCATTCCCCGAGCCAGACGGAGGGCATCGCGAATGGCGGCGTTGCTGTCGGGATATTCAATAAACCGACATCCACCAATGGCGGGACCCAATTTCAGGTTGTGAATGGCCACGATGGCCTGCAAACCCGTTTTTGGATCATTTTTGATATGGATATTTCCGAACTGCAAATCATCAGCGAATTCAAACAAGTCCACGAAAAACCTCCTCACAGGGATCGGCTGCCGGTCACCGGCGAATGTGGTAAGATGCCGATGAGAAAGGAACTTATAGTGAGGCAGGACGGGTTGCGCAAGGACGAGATATGACGCCATGCGTCAATTTTTGGCCCCGTGTCGGCGGCTAACGACGCTTGACGGACGGATGCGGTGTGAAGAAGGTTTGACATCCTGTATATTCGGAATGAATCGATGAATTTAGCGGGAGCATACCTACGATGACAACATCAGTGTTGTGTACCAGTTGTGGCGCACGGAATAGAGCGGCGATGGGACATTGTCGTCGATGCCGTGCTCCGTTATCGGGAAATGTCCTGGCGGGCAACGCCACCATGCGGGGGACTCCGACCTCGGAGGTCATCGACGAGCGGTGGGCCACGATCGGTCCGGCCAAGGGGATGGGCCAGGGCTGGTTTGAGGGGCGCGACGTCGCCACGGGACAAAAGGTGTTAGTCCGAGAGTTGAGGGAGACCGATTTCGCCGGTGTCAGCGGTGAGGAGTTGGTCGAACTGGCCCGCAAGCGTCAGGAGGTCGGAGGAGGCGGGGTTTTAAAGGTGCTCGCCGTCTCCGAGCAGGAAAATCGGGTCTTGCAGGTCTATTCCACCACCGATGGTCAACCGTTGAGTCAACTTTTGGAGCACAGCGGTGGGCTTCCCCTCTCCGTAGCTCTTCATTTATTTCAGGATGTGGTGACTGGAGTCGACGCCCTCCACGATCACGGACTGGTTCACCAGACGGTGGAGCCTCGAATGGTGTGGCTGTGCAATGAGGGGCGATCGGGGATGCCTCAGGCGCTGCTGGCCGGAGGTGGAGGGGCATTCGGAGCAGCTGCTGAGACCGCCGATTATCGGCAGCTGGCCGGACTTCTGGCTCATATGATCATCGGCAAAGCGGTCGTCGATTTCGACGGGGCAGGCGAGGCTATCGGGGCGGCCATTCATAACGTAACTCGGCAGTGCGGTGAGAAAGTGGCATCCGGACTTCGAGGGATCTTCGATATGCTCGTTCGAACCGATGGCGACGTCCCGGCCAGGCGACGCCGGGTGATCGAGGAGGCGATCCATTTTCTGGGGATCGGAGATGAAAACTCGATGGTCGCCGTGCCTCGAGGCCCTTTTCTTCGGGGCAGCGAAGCCGACGATTCCGATTGTCGGCCCGAAGAAATCCCATCGGCGATGATCGATGTGGGGGCCTTTTTCATCGATCGCACCCCGGTGACCATTCGACAATATCGCCGCTATCTGGAGGCTCTTCAGAAGGAGCCTTGTGCCGGATGGGAGGCGGTCAATGACGGCGATCAGGATCGCCCGGTGGTCTTCGTCACCTGGCAGGAGGCCAGCGACTTTGCCCGGTGGATGGGGAAGCGATTGCCAACGGAGGCCGAATGGGAGAAGGCAGCCCGAGGTACCGACGGCCGAAGTTTTCCCTGGGGAAATGAGCCCCCCGATACTCAGCGAGCCTGGTTTGATGGCAAGGATGGCCCGGAGCCGGTGGGCAAGCGTCGCGACGGGCAGAGCACGTTTGGGGCACTCGATATGGCGGGCAACGTCTTCGAGTGGGTCTTTGACTGGTTTGACCCCCATTATTATGAGAACTCTCCGCTCTCCAACCCCACCGGTCCCGATGAGGGAGAAAAGAAGGTGCTCCGCGGCGGATCCTTTGCTCACCCCGCGTTCGCGTTGCGTTGTGCAACCCGGGGACGCTACGAGCCGATGGAGCGGCGCACCAACCACTCCTTTCGTTGCGTGTGGTCGATCCGAAGGGAAGACAAATAGAGTAGACAAATGGGGCGGTTGGGAACTATTGAGATTTGATGGGGGGTGTCTCCTCACGCTAATTTTCGGGATAAATCCATGTCAGAGCGCAATAATTGGGTCGTATTGAAATTTGGAGGAACCAGTGTGTCCTCCAGGGCAAATTGGGAGAAGATCGCAGGTCGTCTGCGAGAAATCATCGACGCCGGCGAGCGTCCGCTGGTGGTTTCTTCGGCGGTGAGCGGGATCTCGGACAGGCTCCAGAAGGTGATCGATGACGCCCCGCGCGGGGAACATCAAGATGAGATCGAGGCGATCATCGAAAGGCATCTGGAGGTGGCCGATTCCCTGGGAGTTGAAGGCGGGGAGCTTTTGGAAGAAGAATTCGAGACCCTTCGCCGGCTCGGTTTTGGAGCGTCGCTGGTAGAAGAGGTGAGTCCCGGTCTCCACGCTCGAATTATGGCTCTGGGGGAGTTGATGTCGACCCGGCTGGGGGCGGCTTTTCTTAAAAAGCAGGGACTCAATACCGGGTGGTGCGATGCGCGGGAGTTTATGCGGGCTCAGGCCCATGAAATCGTCCCGCTTAGGCAGAGGTTTCTCTCGGCTACCTGTCCATTTGATGACGATCCGGCCCTTCGCCGAGACCTGGCGGCTCGCGACGAAGAGGTATTGCTGACCCAGGGCTTTATCGCCTCCGATGAGCAGGGACGCACCGTATTATTGGGGCGGGGCGGCTCGGATACATCGGCGGCCTATCTGGCAGCGCGCCTGGGCGCGGTGCGGCTGGAGATTTGGACCGACGTGCCGGGGATGTTCACCGCCAACCCCCGCCAGACTCCGGAAGCCCGCCTGTTGAAGCAGCTGGAATACGACGAGGCCCAGGAGTTGGCGACCATGGGGGCGAAGGTCCTCCATCCAAGATGTCTGGCCCCGGTGCGCGAGCGCACTATTCCGCTTCATCTGCGGTGCACGCCTCACCCCGAGATGGAGGGTACCATTATCCTCGCCGATAGCTCCGATGAGGGCGCCCAGGTGAAGGCGATCTCGGCCAAAAAGGGGATCACCGTGGTGTCGATGGATACCCTGGGGATGTGGCAGCAGGTGGGGTTTCTGGCCGATATTTTCGCCATCTTTAAAGCCCACGGACTGTCCATCGACCTGGTCGCCACCTCTGAGGCCAACGTCACCGTGACCCTCGACCCGATGGCCAACGCGCTGGAGCCGGAGGTCATGGAGCGCCTGTTGGCCGATCTGGGAGAGGTATGTCGGGCGGAGGTTTCCAAGGGCTGCGCCGTGGTAAGCATGGTGGGCCGACAGATTCGCTCGATCCTTTCGGGGCTGGCGCCGGCATTGCGGGTCTTTGAAGAGCATAAAATCTATCTGGTCTCTCAGGCGGCCAGTGACTTAAATCTCTCCCTTGTCGTCGACGAAGACCAGGCCGGTCGGCTTGTGCAAGGACTTCACGGCCTTCTCTTTGGAGAGAAAGAGCAGGACGCGATTTTCGGTCCCAGGTGGAGCGCGCTGGTCGGCCAAGAAGAGCAAGATCATGGACTTCTGGCATCTGCCTGGTGGAGCCGTCGTGGTGACGAGCTCTGTGAGTTGGCCGAGCAACAAGGACCCATATTTGCCTACGACGAGGAGACCTTGCGAAATCAGGCTGAACGCCTCGTTTCCATGGGATCCGTAGATCGCATCTTTTTTGCGATGAAGGCCAACCCCTATCCCTCAATTTTGAGTGTTTTTGAGGAGATGGAGCTCGGTTTTGAATGCGTCTCACCCGGTGAGCTGGAGCGGATTGAAGGACAATTTCCCGACCTACCGAAAGAGAGATTTTTATTTACGCCGAACTTCGCTCCCAGAGAGGAATATCAGCGGGGATTTGAAGCGGGCGCGATGGTCACGCTGGACAATCTTTATCCCCTGCTTCAATGGCCCGACACGTTCGCCGGACGAGAGGTTCTGGTGCGGATCGACCCGGGTCAGGGAAGAGGCCATCATCGCTACGTTCGCACCGCTGGTCCCCGCTCCAAATTCGGAGTCGCCCCCGACGAATTGCCGATGCTTGCGGAGAAAGCAAAAGAGATCGGGATGCGGGTCATTGGGCTTCACGCCCACGTTGGAAGCGGTGTTCGGCGGGGAGGAACCTGGTCCGATACAGCGGTCTTTCTGGAGTCCTGTCGAGAGTTCTTTCCGGATATAGAGATCCTCAATCTGGGCGGGGGCTTAGGGGTCCCGGAGCGTCCCGGCCAGGAGCGCTTGGATCTGGGAGAGGTCGATGAGGCGCTCTCCCTCTTTAAGGCGGCCCATCCGGGATTGCAGCTATGGCTGGAGCCGGGGCGGTTTCTGGTCAGCGAAGCCGGCGTGCTTTTGGCGCGGGTCACTCAGCTGAAATCCAAGGGGCATATCCGCTATGTGGGCGTCGAGACCGGGATGAACTCGTTGATCCGACCGGCCCTGTACGGAGCTCATCACTGGATCGTCAATCTGACCCGGCTGGAAGAAGATCCCACGGACTTCTTCGAGGTGGTCGGGCCGATCTGTGAGAGCGGCGACGTTCTGGGACACGGGCGAAGACTGCCCGAACCTCAGGAGGGAGACGTGCTTTTGGTCGCCAATACCGGGGCGTACGGCCGGGCAATGAGCTCGGAGTATAATCTGCGGGCTCCGGCGATGGAGATTCTGCTTAATCAGTGAATGCAGATCTGGGGGCATTCACGAGGGAGGTTGCGCTGAAAGAGGAGGTGATCGGGGAAGAACTCCACTCCGAAGATCCCGTCGTCGTCAAACGGCCAGTCGAACTCCTCGGCGCAGAGGTCGGCGATCTCGAAGGTGCGTCCTCGATAGGTTCCTTTCAGGTAAAAGGGCTGCAACTCCGGCCGACACCAGTTACGGCGCATCTGGCGAACCTGGGTTCCATTCCATAATTGTTCGAGGACGATGCCTTCGTACTTCTCGACCAGCCCGGGCGCTTGGAAATAGACCTGATCGACGCGGATATAGTCGTCGCGAATCCGCAGTGATTCCGGAAGAATCAGGCTATTCCAGCATCCCTCATCGATCCGCAAATTGCTGACCATAGCGCCCGTATGTTGAAAGCGAACGCCCAGGTAAGGGGTCAGACTGTGGAGCGCGAAAAGGGCGCCAAGACTCCAGGCCACAGCCCTGGGCCAGTGCCTATTCTGCCAGGAGACGGCAGTCGGTAGTTCTGGGCGCCAGGGACGGGCCAATATCGCGGTGAAGAGGAGCGCCCATAAGAGAAATTCTCGGGGGATCATCGTCCATTCAGGGATGTCTTTTGCCACAAGAACACTGACTGCCGTGATTCCCAGGGCCAGAATGCCGATGGACACCCCCCTGCGCGATAGAAATTGTCGATAGGCGTCGAGATCCGTTGGGCGAAGAAATGCGGCGTGTCCGATGAGCATGACGAAGGCAAACGCCGGCGCCATGGTCAGAGTTAGTGGGATATGAAAGATAATGGCGAAAATCAGGGCCAGGCGCCGGCGTCCCAGGATATAGAGCACCGCGATCCCCGCTTCCAGAGCGATGACGAAGATAGCCAGAGCGATAGCCCAGGTCTCGATAAGGGGCAGAGAAGGCAGATCGTAGTAGGTGAGGATACGGTTCAGCCCGTGGGTCGCACAGCTGACATCAGGAGTGAAGAAATCTCGGTTGATCTTGTGAACGGCGGCAGCGGCGTAGGTGATGATGGTCAACAGTCGGAGGAGATCGAAGAATGCCCATATCGGGACCGAGATCTCTCCATAAGTGCTGGGGGAGACGGTGAATTTCTCGGGCCAGCTTCGTAGATAGGCGTGGAGGCCGACAAAAAACGCCCCTCCGCCGGAGGCGATCATCATCAACACTGATTGGGTGAGGTGATCTCGGGCGAAGAAAAGGGGGAGAAATTTACCCACGCATAATAACGCCCAGGCCAGCGAGCAGGGGCGAAAGAGGAGCAGGACGAGGCCGGCGATAAAGCAGATATTGCCCGGCAGCCAGGAGAGCTGCCAGGCGTCGGCCAGCCAGAGGTGTGCCAGGCCGGCGACCACAAAGCACAGTGATATCAAGCGATACGTGGGATGTTCGGGGGCGTCCGTCGCAATGACCCAGAGGCGATCGGAGCGGAATTCGGAAATATCGGGATCCAGGTGTTCGTTCATCGGGGGCCAGGGCGAGATGGTCGGCGAGAGTCTTTCGTTGGCCCAGATTTCATGCTAAGGAATGGCCCAACCAGAGCGCTGAATAGAGAAATTCAATTGATAGAGCGCTGACGCAGAATTCGCGGAGTCGGATCCATGATACCACTGAAGCGGGCGTTGACCTCAACGGTCGGCCGAAAATTTGTGATGTCGATTTCAGGCATCGCGCTTGTGCTTTTCGTGATCGTTCACCTTCTGGGCAATCTCACCCTCCTGATACCCGATGGGGGAGAGGCGTTCAACAAATACGCCCATAATTTTGAGTCCCTGGGGGTCGCGTTGTACGTGATCGAGTTGGGACTTTTGTCGGTGATCTTACTTCACGTGGCGTTTGGAATCATCATAACCCTCCAGAACCGTCGATCCCGGTCCAAGAAATACGATGAGCATATTCAGACCAAAGGGGGGCCGAGCAACTTAAGCCCCTTCTCCAAGAATATGTTCTGGTCGGGCTTTTTCATCGGTCTCTTCATCATCGGTCATGTGATCCATTTTCGGATCGCCAAGATCTTTACCGCTGAGAAGACGATGATCAATGGTGAGGAGGTCACCGACTTATATGCCATGGTGCTGGAGGCCTTTGCCGATCCGGTGATCGTGGCGGTGTACGTGACGGCCTCGTTGATTCTGGGGTTTCATCTGCGCCACGGATTCTGGAGCGCCATGCAGTCGTTAGGGGCGATGAAACCACAATGGACGAAAGGAATCTACGCCATCGGTTTTTTCGTAGCCTTCGTTCTGGCCATCGGATTTATCGCGTTGCCCGTGTTTTTGTTCTTCATCCAACTGTGAGCTTGAAATGACGAAGTTAAACTCGAGAGTTCCCGAAGGCGATCTCCACGCGAAGTGGGAGCGGCGCTTGCACGAGATGAAGTTGG
>SKNI01000534.1 GCA_007120615.1 Myxococcales bacterium
CGTTGGTGGCGACCACGTTGCGAAAGAGCTATTTTGGACTCGGCGGTGGTGGCGATCGAGCCCTGTTGTGGAATCAATTGTCGACCCCAAAGCTGATCCGTCAGGCGATGACGCCTGACGTTTTAGAGCGGTCCGCATCGGAGGGCGCACCCTTTGAGAGTGTCCATCTCGATACGCCACAGGGCTGGGTTCTCGATGGACGCCTCCATGGGACGGCCGATCCCGGGGTGGTTCAGGTGGTCCCGGGACCCTCGGTCTCGCTGATCTATCCGGAGACGGGATTGAGATCGATGGTAAAGGGAGTGCTTCAGGGTAGACTCTCCTGACGTAGTCGGCGACCATAAGAGCAATGATGATTTCGAAACCAAATAGCAGACGATCCAATACAATGGGATGGTAAGTGATGAAGAGCAACGGAAGCCGGATACAGGCCGAATTTGATGGAGGCCAGGGGGGTGGAGGCAGTAACTGGTCCACGGTTCTGAAGGTCGCGGGGATAGGCTGTGCCGTATTGCTTCTGGTCGGTGGTGTGTTGGCCGGCTTCGGGGTGTTTAAGGCGGCCACCTGTTGCTCTCAATTTGCCGATCTGGCGATGGTTTCTCAGGACGCCCGGGAACTGGGCTATGATTTCGCCGAGGCCCTTCACGAGCAAGAGTATGAGAGGGCTTACCAATTTCTCGATGACGAGGCGCGCCAGCGAATGTCGCTGGAAGAGTTCAGGGCGGAGGTCGGGGAATACTCTGAGTTGTTGACGGCAAGTAAGCCCTATCCGGTGATCGTGCATATGGAAGAAGATGCGGGGGGGATCGATTCGATGGCTCAATTTAGTCGGTGGCGGCTGACCACCAGATTTGCCGATCCTCGGTCGGAGCGAAGTCTGGAGTTGCATTTTCAGGCCGAATATAAAGTCGATCCCGAGGACCAGGAGGTCATGAGTCGGTCGATTACGGACTGGGAACTCTCGCCGCGTACCCGGATCTTGGAGGAAGACCCGTCGGCGCAGGCGGCGAAGCGATTTTATGATCGGATCCGCCAGGAGCGCTACGCCGATGCAATCCGGTTGGTGACCCTCTTTGGCCCGATGCGCGACGAAGGGGAAGAAGAGTTGGAGAAGAGACTGCGCACCATCTACGAGGAGACCGGTGGAGAGCGAGCAAAAGTGGTGGCGGTCTACCCCCACGATCGAGAGATGATCGGGGTTCAGTTATTGGTGGAGCGGTCCGACGGAACGGGGCGAACGGTGGAGGTTCTGGTTACGGCCATGAATCATCAGGTATTAGAGGTCGCTCCGGTTCGGGCTGCCGATCCGTCGCTACTTGGTCCGGATGTGGAAGAGAGGATTCCCCCCGAGGGGGAGGAAGATCCAGATGAGGAGTCAGCAGAGGACGAGGCTGAAGGTGAGTCTGACGAGACCGATGACGAGACCGATGAAGGGCAGCCAGATCGAGAAGAGTGAGTCCGGTTAAAAAGTCGGATCTGAGGCCGGAGGTCAGCCCCCGGTAGTCAGGGCCGAAGGCTCGGGGGGGAAATGACGCGTTGCGTCGTTTGACGCGCTTGACCAGCGGGGCAACGCGCTGTTAATCAACGTAATAGCTAATCTTTCCCGGTGCCAGATGAATGGAAGTGTTCTCGCATCGATTTTACTCTCACTATTTTCACGTACGGGAAATGTAAATGAGCAAGAAAGCGGATACCAGAGAGCTCGTGGAGTCGGCGTCGCAACCATCGGCGGATATGGCGGGTGCACCGGAAGACTTCTTCAAGATGCATCTGACTCAATTGCGAAGAGCGATGAGTCACTCCCCCCTGGAAGACCACGTTCGACTGATCTTGAGCGAGCCAAAAAATGAAGTGATCGTCAATTTTCCGGTGCGGATGGACACCGGAAAATTCGAGCTATTTACGGGCTATCGAATTCAACACAACAATGTCATGGGCCCCTATAAAGGGGGGATGCGATTTCACCATGATGTGACCCTTCCCGAGGTCAAAGCGCTTGCCGCGCTAATGACCTATAAATGCGCGCTCCTGGAAGTTCCCTTTGGAGGCGCCAAGGGTGGAATCCGGATGCGTCCCCGGGAATATAGTCGCACCGAGATGGAGCGGATCACCCGTCGGTTTACCCATGATCTCGGCAATAATATCGGTCCGGAATACGATATTCCGGCGCCCGATATGGGAACCAATAGCCAGGTGATGGTCTGGATGATGGACACTTATATGAATATGCACGGGGCCAACGACAAGAATGCCCAGCGGCGTATCGTGACCGGAAAGACTCTGGCCTCCGGTGGTAGCCGGGGCCGGGGAAAGGCAACCGGACAGGGCGTGGTGTACTGCATTCAGGAGTGGGCCGATGAGAAAGGGTTTCGCCTCGATGGCTCCTCCTTTACCCTGCAGGGATTCGGTAATGTGGGTAGCCACACCGCTCAGATCTTGTCGCGGCTGGGCTCGATTCTGACCGCCGTACAGGACCACACCGGTACCATTCATAATCCACAGGGGATCTATCCTCGGAAGTTGATCGACTGGGTCGAGGAGACCGGCGGAGTTGCCGGATATCCTGGAGCCGAGGAGATCAGTAACGAGGATTATTGGAAAGTGGAATGTGATATCTGCATTCCCGCAGCCCTGGAACTTCAAATCGACGAGAAAGTGGCCAAAGACCTTCAGTGCCGCGTGGTCGTAGAAGCGGCCAACGGGCCGACCACCCTGGCCGGCGAAGAGGTGCTCCTGGAGCGAGGTATCGAGGTAATCCCCGATATTATGGCCAACGCCGGTGGTGTAGTGGTTTCCTATTTTGAGTGGATTCAGAATAAGCGCTCGGAATCCTGGCAACTTCAGGAAGTAGACAGCCGCCTGCACTTTATGATGAAGCGCGCCTACCACGAGATGCGCGGCTTTGCTCGAGAGCATAAGGTCGATAATCGATCGGCGAGTCTGGCGGTGGCCCTGGATCGAATCAATAAAGTCTATGTCGAACGGGGTGTCTTTCCCTGATCATCATACGTGCCGTCGACCTAAGAAAGAGAGCGGGCTGATTATGGGTGAACGAGACAAGACGACGCGAGTCGGCGTCGACACGGGGGGAACGTTCACCGACGTCATCAAGCAGCGAACCGATGGCAGCGTAGAGATTCACAAATTATTGTCGACACCAGATGACCCCTCGCGCGCGATCGGCGACGGGGTCTCCGCGATCCTGGGACCCGGGGAAGCAGCGAAGGAAGTGATCCACGGGACAACGGTGGCTACCAACGCTCTTTTGGAGCGGCAGGGAGCAAAGCTGGCTTTTATCACCACCCGTGGGTTTGAAGATTTATTGTGGATGCGGCGCCAGACCAGGCCCGAACTCTATGCCCTGCGAGTTCAACTGGAGCCGCCACTGGTAGATGAGAGTCGTTGCTTCGGAGTTCGAGAGCGCCTCGGCGCCAGCGGTGAGGTTATCGAAGCGCTCACCGAAGACGAGATTCAACGGGTGGTCGAAGATGTGTCCAGGACGGATGCCGAAGCCGTGGTCATCTGCCTGTTGCACGCCTATAAAAACGGGGAACACGAAGAGCGGCTGGGGCGGGCGTTTCGAGAGCATAAGAAGGAGTGGCATATCACGACGAGCCGAGAGGTGACGGCTACCTTTCGCGAATACGAGCGGGCGTCTACATCCGCCATCAACGGCTATGTGGGTCCTGTGATGGCACGGTATCTGGCCCGCCTCACCGAGCGGCTCTCGGAGGTAGAGCGGGTAGAGATTTTGCAGTCTCATGGGGGGCGAGTTAGCGCCGAGCATGCCGGGTTACTCCCGGTTCATACGGTGCTCTCCGGGCCGGCCGGTGGGGTCGTAGGAGCGGTGCAGGCGGCCCGGGAGATTGGTTTCGACCGGATCATCTCCTTCGATATGGGTGGGACCTCAACCGATGTGAGCCTGGCTGAAGGGGAGCCGACACTTACCGAGGAGTCAACCATCGGGGGGCTGCCGCTGCAGGTGCCCGTGATCGACATCTTTACCGTGGGAGCCGGAGGGGGATCGATTGCCTATGTGGATGCCGGGGGAGCCTTAAAAGTTGGGCCGAGAAGTGCCGGCGCCGATCCGGGGCCGGTGGCCTACGGGCGCGGCGGACGGGAGCCGACGGTAACCGACGCTCATGTGGCGCTTGGCAGTCTTCCCGTCGATCGCTTTCTGGGTGGAAGGATGACCCTCGACAGGGAAGCCGCAAAAAACGCTGTGGAGACACTGGCCGAAGAGCTGAATCTGGGTTGGAGGGAGACCGCCCGGGGGATCTTAAAGGTCGCCGACTCGGCGATGGCCCGGGCGATCAAGGTCATCTCACTGGAGCGAGGTCATGACCCACGAGACTATACGCTGGTGGCCTTTGGCGGGGCCGGCGGCCTTCACGCCTGTCGACTGGCCGAGATATTGGACATGAGGCAGGTCTTGATCCCGCGATTTCCCGGCATCTTATCGGCGGTGGGAATGCTTCGATCCGAGGCCCGCAGGATCTATTCGCAGACCATTTTAAGGCCTCTCGACTCCTGCTTGAGCGGTGAGGACCATCGGATCGTTCGGGAAACGATGAGGGGATTGGAGAGCACGGCCCGCCAGAAGATGGGCAAGCCCGAGCCGCAAGGGGCCTGGACGGCGGCGCTGCGTTATGAGGGGCAGAGCTTCTCGATTGCCGTGGAGGTCGACTGGACGGCCGATGCTGAAGATTGGATGGATCCGAGAGCAGACTTTGAGGAGGAGCACGAGCGACTCTACGGGTATATTGCAGCCGATCGAGGGGTTGAATTAGTCGATATTCGATTGTCTGCCACACGAGAGGTGCCCGAGTGGCCTGCTGGTGCCGGGCAAGAGAACAGGAGAGAAGAAATCATAGAACAGCGCAGAATTGATCTCGGTGAGGGTCTCGAGGATGTTTCGTTATGCCGTCGAGAAGGACTCAGTGGCCTGGCGAGTGCCGGTCCGTTGGTCGTCACCGAGTACAGCGGAACCGCTGTGATTCCCCGGGGGTGGTCCGTGACGAGTACCAAGGGCCACCTGTTGGCGATACGAGAGGAGGGGGCGTGAATCCCTTTGAACTGGAAGTCTATCGAAACCTCTTTGCCTCGATCGCCGAAGAGATGGGGGTGGTTTTGATGCGGTCTTCGTTCTCGCCAAATATTAAAGAACGTCGAGATTTTTCCTGTGCCCTCTTTGATGGAGCTGGTGAGATGGTGGCCCAGGCGGCCCATATTCCGGTCCATCTGGGATCGACCCCGATGAGTGTTGCGGCGGCGAGAGATGCCGTCGAGATGATGCCCGGCGACCAGGTTGTGTTGAATGATCCCTTTGCCGGCGGTACTCACCTTCCCGATATCACAATGGTGGCCCCCGTATTCGACGAGCAGAAAAGGCTGATCTTCTTCGTGGCGAATCGTGCGCACCACGCCGATGTCGGGGGGATTACACCTGGGAGTCTACCTTTGTCGCGATCCATCGAGGAGGAGGGGCTGCGCATTTCACCCCGGCGGTGGAGTAAGGCCCTGGAAGAAGAGATCGCGGTGGCGAGCCGAACGCCTCAGGAGCGACGCGGGGATCTGCGCGCCCAACTTGCGGCCAACCGGCGGGGGATCGTGCGACTTCAGGAAGAGCTGCAGAGGCGGGGACCGGAATTATTGTCGGCGGCCAGTGCCTTGCAGGAGCATAGCGAGAAATTTATGCGGCGAACGCTAAGCGCGATGCCGCAAGGGGAATGGGAGTTTGTCGATTATATGGAGGATGATGGCTTTGAGGCGGAGATGATACCGATCAAAGCTCGAGTATCCTTGAAGGGCGACCGGGCCGTGGTGGACTTCTCCGAGAGCGCTCCGCAGGTCGAGGGTCCGGTGAATGTGCCGCGAGCGGTCACGGTGTCGGCCACTCTTTATGCATTTCGATGTCTCGCGGATCGGGATTTACCGTCCAACGGCGGATATATGCGCTGCATCGAGATTCGAACCCGTCCCGATACGATCGTCGATGCGTCTTTCCCGGCGGCGGTGGCGATCGGGAACGTAGAGACCAGCCAGCGAATCACCGATGTGGTTTTGGGAGCGCTGGCTCAGGCCTTGCCCGAGCGCATCCCGGCTGCTTCCTGTGGAAGTATGAATAATCTGACCATCGGGGGGGCCGATTCCAGGCACGAGGGGCTCGCTTTTGCCTATTATGAAACGATCGCTGGGGGAAGCGGGGCGGGTCCCGGCTTTGACGGGCAGTCCGCGGTTCACACTCATATGACCAATACGTTGAATACGCCGGTGGAGGCGCTGGAGCACGCCTATCCCTTTCGAGTAGAGGAGTACTCCATTCGGCGTGGATCGGGGGGAGAGGGAGAATTTCGTGGGGGGGACGGAGTAGTGCGTCGCTATATCTTTGACTCTCCCGCCACGGTAGCGGTGATGACGGAGCGTCGAAAGAGAGCTCCCTACGGATTGGCCGGTGGTGAAAGTGCAGCGGTAGGAGTCAATCTCCTGATTCGCGCCGATGGCAGCTCGGAGCAACTCGCCGGCAAGACGGTCGTAGAGGTGAAGGCAGGTGACCGAATCAGTATGGAGACACCCGGTGGTGGCGGCTTTGGGGCTCTCCGGTTTCAAAAGTAAATCTGGTTTAAAAGTGGAGACGAATCCCTAATTGATTAATGCCGACGATGGGTTGAAGATCCCATCGCGCCTGAGCGTCGTCGAGGGGCTCCCCGGCGGAAGATTCAGGACTCCGAGAGACCAGAAAAAGCACGGCCCCGGTGAGCAATCCCGTGGCTCCGACGACGGTAGAGACCGTTCCCCACAATCGGTATGACGAAGCGTCGTCGAGAAGGTCGCGGCGCCTGTTATCGTAGTCGCTCAGATCTGAGAAGTTATCCTCGAGATCTCGAGCGGTACGTGTCTTCTGAAAAGAGAGGGTCAATAAGGTCACTCCCGCTGCGGTGATCGGGGCAGATCCCGCCATGGTCCAGCCCCCGGCGCGGCGCCAGCTGCGAGCTGAGATGTCGTGTGCTGCGCTATTGAGTACCAATTCTTCGTTGAGTTCAGCGGTCTGGCCAACGCGTAAGCGCGAAGACGTGTGGCGCAGGCGATGTCGATCGCTCTCAAAGACAAAGTCGTAATCTCCCTCCCGCATCGCCACTTGAGTAGGCGTCTCTCCTATATAAAACCAATCTCCATTGTCGAGCACCAGATAAACCTTTGCTCCCGGCGGAGAAGATTGTAGTGAGACGGTGGCGGAGTCTTGTTGCTGCTCTTGCTCGAGTTGAGCAATTCTGTCCAGGATTCTATCGGCTCGAGGAGTGCCGTGTTCTTCGCTAAGAAAACCCTGGTAATGAGCCATCGCGGGGTCATATAGGCCCAACTCGTGCAATGAGCGCCCGATGGTTCCCTGCAAGAGGGGGTTGGGAGCCAGCGCGAAGGCGTTCAAATAATAAGAGAGCGCCCAATCGTAGCGCCCGGCCTC
>SKNI01000191.1 GCA_007120615.1 Myxococcales bacterium
ACGAACTCGCTCAGCAGCGGGACGACGACTTCTGCAAAAGCCTCGTCTTCCAGAGCCAGGTCTCGCATGGTTTCGAGCAGATAAAGTTTCACCCGACGCGCCGGCACAGGCCGGGGATCGGCGTCGGTTCGCTCCACGTCTTTGGGCAATCGGGCCGGGGGGATTCCGAAGAGGACTCGTCGCAGAAACTCCTGGAGGGCTTTCGGCGTGGCCGGCGGCTCGTCGGGGCGGGGCGTTGGTCCCGGTCCGGCGTCGCGATCTTCGAGCTTTGCGGGCTCCCATCCGGTAGAAATTGCTCGCTTTCGATAGAGCGACCAGATCGTGCGAATCACAAACGCCCGCACTCGTCGGTCGGGGCTATCGGTGAGCCGAAAGAGAGGCTCCGGCTCGGCAAATTGGGGGTATTTATCGATGAGCGACATCCCGATGGACCGGGTTCCGTGATCCAGAGATTCGCAGAATCGATAGACGGCGCCGACTTCCATCTGATCCGGCGCGATGCGAAGTCGTTTATTTTCCTTGGTATCGTCGGCAAGAAGTGCGTCGGCGAAGAGCTCGCGCACATCAGAGCGGCGGGTCTCGCAGAATTTGACGATCACATCCAGCGACGGAGACCACCGGGCCATCTCGTATCGAGCAAGCTCAATGGCGAAGCTGCGGGCGACTTTTCGATCGTCGGTAAAGAGCGCGGAGAGGCGCTCGAAGCTCAAAAACTCCCGGGGGATTTGCGTTTCTTCGTCCACGGACTTGCCCGTTTTCTCTTCTCCGATGGCATCATGGTGGCTGCGAATATACTCGCGGGCCAACTCCGCTTTCGGTCCGTCCAGCGCCTCCGGCCCCACGGCCAGATCCCAGATCAACTCGCATCCCGATTCGAAATCTTTTGCGAAATGAGCGGGGGTGAAAGAGTCGACGATATAAGAAAAGGCCCACAGCCGGGCTTCTTCGTCGTTGCTCTCCACCAATTCCAGAAGCCAGTCGAAGCCGACCGCTCGCTGGGAGAAATTTCGGAGGTCCCCAAGAATTAAATGGGCCTCGCCGGAGAGGTAGGTTCCATTCCACTGGTAGTCGCTGGCCCATTCGGGGCCATTGGTGCGCAATTTTCCGACCCAGTCGCTCTTCTCCCAGGTGGGACGAAAGGCCAGAGCTCGCCAATAATCGACGCCCAACTTTTTGGGGTCAATTTTGTCTTCTCGGAGCCACTTTCGGACACGGCCAGAAGCATTCTGGCGCAACAAAAGAACTCGAATATTTTCAACGCTCAGCTCGCTGACACCCAACTTTTCGAGGTTATTTAGAGCGAATTCGGCGGTGCTGCTTCCCACATTGGTGGTGTGAATCAGGTCCAGGAAATAATCGATCCCCACTGATTTTGCGGTGTGAATTTCATCGAAGCGAGCGATAGCAAATTGGGTGACATTCCACTGCGAGGAGAGAAGCCGCGGGCGAAACCACTCGGTGGTCAGCTCTCGAGAGCCGAAATGCTCGCGCAACATCTCCACTGCTTTGTTATGCCCATAATTCGTCCCCAGAAGTTCGCCCCAGGCGTCGAGTCCGACGTCTTTTCTGGGGTCTCGTTCGGCGAGCAGGTCAAAGACGAGGTCTCGTACGGTTTGGTCATCGTGATTGGCCAGGCGAATCAGGGTGTGGAGTGGGAGATCCCGAGCATGAGTGCGGGCATATTTGGCGGCGTATTCTCGAGCACTATGCGACGAGGAATCGAAGAGGGAGAGCACGGCGTCGTGCAGGCCGAGCTTCTGAAAAGCGGCCTGCTCAAATCGCGGCGCGTTCTCCAGAAGCCAGACCGCAAAGTCGTGGACCGTGGCGCTGTCGACGTTGATCAGTCGGATGACATCGGAAACGTCCAGATCGCGAAGCTCGGCCCGGAAATCGGCCTTGAGTCCTTCGATGGCGAAGAGGCGAATTCGCTCCGAGCGAGCTCGCTCTAGAAGTCCAAAAAGTGGCCGGGGGCTCTGGCGCCACAATTCGGCGAAAGCCCGATCCTCGACCATATTCTCAGGAGGCGAATAAAAGCGGAATTTATTCTGTCCGTAGATGGGGCGGCCACCGTAATAATCTTTCTCATGATAAATGATGTGGTTGACGACCCAGGCCTGCCCCCAGTTGAGTCTATCCGTGTATTCGCGAAGCACTGCCGAAGCTGCCGTCACATAACCCGCCGGGAAGGTCTCTCCCAGCCGCTTCAGCACTCGCCAGCCCCGCCTGGACAGGTATAAAAGCGTTCGCTTGGTGATCTCTCCGTAATCGCCCCAGGTATTGGAGAGTTCCGTGTCAAAGCGGGCCAGTAGAGCGCCGAAGAGCTCGACGTCCCCGTTTTTCTCGCTTCGCTTATAAAGCGACTTCATCCCTCGCCATAGACCCAGTCTCAGCGGCGCGCGGCGGATCAATTCCAGGAGGGTCTCTCGGGCGAATGCGCCTTCTGCGGCGTAGAGAGCCTCGAGCACTTCGTAAAGCTGATAGCGGTCCGGAAGAGGCACGGGAGCGTCCTCGGATTCCAGCTTCTTCCAGGACTCCACCCGGTACGCCATCTTCTCTTCTTCGCTCTTCCAACGAAAGGACCAGCCCCGAGATTCGTTTCGGAATTGGGTGACCGTAAAGGCTCCATCCGGGATGTCGTCGGGAAAGGTATCGGGTTTGGTGGAAAGGGAAATCACCATATCGACCAACGATGGGTCGCGAGCTTCCATGGCTCGTTGGATATCTTCGAAGACAAGACCTTCCATACACGACTCCTGACTGCGCTTCAGTCGACGGGGTTCTGAACTGGGGGACCTTGTTTTCGGTGGAATTGGCTCTGACGTCAACCGAAAAAACGTCAATCGCTTAGCGCTCGCTGAAGTCGGAGTTATCCAATAGCTTGCTGAGCTGCTGTGCATCGATCAAATCTTTGGGGCGGCCTGTCTGGCGCTTGTTTTCGATAAAATCTCGAGGACCCAGAACTGGCACTCTAACTTCACCGAACGCGGCTTCCACACGATTCGGCCAGGCCTCGTCAAAAGCGACGCCGCTGATCTCGGTAAGAATGTCGATTCGACGAGGGGGAAGCCCCATTTGAAATATGATGCCAGGCGAACTCAAGTCATCGACAGTCAGTTCGTGTAGCGGCGCTCCGAAGGATTGAAGAGCTTGATACACAAGCCGTGCATTATCCGGGGTTGGTTTCACCCACACATCGATATCACCGGTGGCACGGGGAGTGCCATGGACGGCCAGCGCGTAGGCCCCAACGATCAGGAATTTAGCCTTTGCGTCGTTTAACGCGCGCAATAGATCTTGAAAGTCCTGATTCATCTGCTTTTTCCGGATGCGCTAATGCCCATGCTTCCTTTGATAGGGTCCAGGCGAACTCGACGCGAGCCTCTGGTGTCATCGACAACCAGTAATCATCGACATCAGGCTCGTCGTCCAGGCGGGATAGGTTGGTCTTCCATTTTGATCGGTCGGTTTGACTCATGGGTTAAATTATAGGGATCTTTTGTGGTCGCGTCGAGGACTTGCAGCGGGTCGATTGGAAAGCTCAAGAAAAAAAGAAGCCGCAACACAACGGCTGCGGCTTCTCCAAAACTTCAACAAAGAATCTACTTACTCCACCTGGGACATGGAAGGCTCACTGAACTCGCCACCCTAGTACCCCCTGGGGGGGCTATGTAACCTCGAATGGCGAGGTTGAACCAGAACATAGCCCCCCCAGGGGGTACTAGGGTGAAAGCGACGTTCTGGAACAGCCTTCCTTGTGTAGCTTGCGTAGCCAAACGCTCGGACGGCGCAACGCCGCCCTTGGTGACAGCACCAAGCTAGATTCTTTTTTGTCAAAGATCGTCGGTGACCGTAGCACAGATCGTTGAGGCGGAAAAATGGAAATTTTGTGCTCTGCCAGCAGTAAGCGATTTTGTCTCAGTCGTAGGTCTGGATCTCGCCCAGACATAAGATGCCGTGGTCCACGGGAGAACAATTCGCGCGGTCGATCAGGGCCGTTTCGTAGAGCATCTCCTGGTCATCGTCTTCACCCATGATCTCAAGATGGGCTTCGTCCCAATCTCCATGAGGCAGGTCAAACAAACCGGAGAAATAGGATCCTCCCTGGTAGGTCAGGCCCACCTGAAGGTTGGAGTCATCTTCGATGAGTGTGAGATTGATGATGAGTTCGTTGCCCGCGGAGAGGCGATCGGTCCAGGCTGGATGGACGGTGAGTTCAATCTCGGCATCGCTCTGAGCATCATCGTCGGCATAGAGACCGATCCAGGAAATAAAGGTATTCGGATCATCGTCGACCTCCTGGCTCGGCGGCTGGTTGGAGCATCGCATGCCTACATCCACCGGCTCGCACCCATCGCGAAAGAGCGTTAGAGTGTCGTAGAGATCTTCGTCTCCCAACTCTCCCATGAACTCGAAGTGGAGCTCGGTCCAATCTCCTCTGGGCAGATCAAAGAGGGATGAATAATAGTTTGAGGTGGCGACACCATCATAAGAGGAGTTCACCTGAACGCCTTCAAGAGTGTTGTCGAGGTAGATATTCGTGATCAGAACGTGGCCTCGTTCGATGCGATCCACAAAGTCCTCTCCCAGAGCGAGTTCGAGCTCCGCTGCCGAGAAGCCGTCATCATCGACATAGATGAAAACGTTTTCGATCAGAGTGGGGTACTCCGAGAACTCGTCGCATTTCCCGGTGCATCCAGGCCCCACCTCTGCAGGCTCCTCGGACTGCTGCTCGTCTCCATCGCCACAGGCCATGAGCAGCCCTGCGAGGAGGCAGATTGTAGACAACACGAGGATATAGGATCGGAATGTAGGATTGATTTGATTTTTCAAGAGGTTACCGTGCAGTGGTCGGGGTTCGATAAGGCATAGCATCGTTGATATGGGCTGAAGCATACACGAAAGGTGTGCGGTAGAACAATAGTAGCGCCCACTTTCCATCTAGCCCGGATTACTCGTTTCCCGAACCGAAGAAATCTCCCAGCAACTCTCCAATATCCTCGGGTCGCTCCTCTTGAAGGAAATGTCCACAATCTTCGAGGACGGTCACCTCGGCGTGAGGAATATCAGTGCAAATTCGAGCGACTGTCTTCTCGATTTTCGGAAGGATTCGGTCCTTCTTTCCGTAGACGATACGCACGGGAACCGAGACCGAAGGAAGCCAGCTGGCGATGGTCTCCAGATCTTCGACTTCCACCGAGAGCAATGTGCGACGAAGTGCCTCGCGGGCGTCTCGATCTCGAAAGGGAGCACAGACCCCCTCCATGGTGTCGGGGCGAATTCGACGGTTCTTGACCACTCCCATTTTGATCGCTTGTTTCAGCCCCCACTGACTGGTCATCATGGAACCAAGCATGGGAATCGCGGCTACTTTTAAGGTGGTCGCCGCCATCCAGGACAACTCCGGATAAGCCAGGGTGTTCAGGATGGCCAGCCGCTCCAGGCGTTGTGGCCGCTGGGATGCCCAGTACAGACCGAGCGGTCCGCCCAGATCATGGACCACCAGACCAATCGGGCCGTCGACGCCGACTTCCCGTAAGAAGCCATCGATGATGGATGAGAAAAACTCCACATTATAATCGACATCCAGGGGCTTGTCGGAGTCTCCATGCCCGGGAAGATCGATGGCCAAAACCCGGCGATCGCTGGCCATGGCCGGCATCACGTTGCGCCACAAAAAAGACGAGGTGGGCCAGCCGTGGACCAATAATACCGGCAGACCTTCACCGGCCTCTTGGTAGTGAATGGTGTGGCCGTCGACTTTGACCGTGGATTGGATCATGTGGGTTTGCCCTGTGTGGTGTTGGGAGATGGCGGTCCAGTGTAGGCGATAAAAGATCTTCGCAGCAATAGCCTGGATTATTCATGACCTGTCTACTGCGGTTCATCAGCGTCAAAATCCCTTCAATGCGCTGGCGCCTCTCGGTGTTTGTCTCGTGAGGAAGGCCTGGCAGCGGCGCCATCTCGGCCACGGACTCCTCGGCGGCGCCTTTAGTTAAAGCGACCGTGGTAGCCCGTTCAACGGGAATGGGATTTTCCGGCACCGCCCTCGATATGGAGGCAGAATGGGTCGATCAGTCGTTCTCGTCCTCGAGAGATTGCCCAATATTCTGCTGAATCTGGAGGGTTTCCCGTAGCATGGGAACTCGCGCGCGGTCTTTGGGCCGTTCCGATCCCTCTTTGAGTTCGACATACTTCGCCAGGGAAAGCACGCGCAGTGACTGTCCGTCGAACGCGACGTCTATGGAGTCGGCGAGGAGTTGCTCGTAGGTCAGGCCCTCTTCGATTGCGCCGAGCAAGTCCAGTGGACCAAAATTTGTCGTCAGGAGTTGATGTCCCGCACTGGCGAGGTGCCCTTTGGTGGGTTCGAGTCTTTTTCCGGAATGTCCGCGAAAGTAGGCGTCGAATTTGGCGAGGGCATCGAGGAGGGCGTCGATATTCTTATCCGTGCGCTGGTGGACAATATCGACGTCGACAGTCATCACCGGCGCGCCCTGGAGCACAGCTGATAAGGCCCCGACGAGTATGAAGTTGACGTCGTGGTCGAGAAGGGTTCGCAGAATCTGGCGAAAATCAGTCTGAATCAATTTGCTCCTTCATCTCCTGGATCGCGTTGACCTGTTGCTGAATGACCAGCAGACGCTCCATAGGAGATAGCGAGAGCATCCAGCGAATGAGGCTGCGGTCGACGCCCGAGCTGGCGTACTCCTGCGACGGAGTGGTGGCCGGCTTCGGTGAGGGCGCCGTGCTCTGATCACATGATTTGGCCATAGATATCATCCGTTTGCTGGAGCACCCATATATCGTAGGCGGCGGACGGTGTTTGGTCCACCTTTGTTTAGCTCCTTACCGTTCAAATAGCCCGGTCCAAGTTCATGCCGTCAGACGCCCGATCTTCTCTAAGTACTCCTTCGCCAGGTGGTAATTGTCGTGATCGTCGGGGTGAAAGGAGGGACGCAGATAGTCCAAGGCCCGGGGCACCAGGTGCGCCAGGGTGGAGGAAAGTTCTGAGAGGGCGCTCCGCAAGGAGTTCCGACGCTTCTCTTCGGGTTCTTGTTCGAGCATATGGCGGATTCCGGCGCCCCAGAAAAAGAAGAGGAGCGACGAGCCGATGACAAAGCCGGCGACGCGGTGACGATAGCGGGGGTCGACTTCCTGAAGGACGTCGAAGGTGACCGATTTATGCTCAATCTCCTCGCAGGCGTGCCACAGAAGGAGGTCGCGCATCAAAGGGTGGCAGTCGTCGAGGGCGTCGGAGGTCAGGACGAATTCGCCGAGGATGGCCGTATAGTGCTCCAGGGCAGCCGTGGTGGACAGGCGGTCGACCGGGTCGACGCGGGGCTCGATGACCTTGTAGGCCAGCCGTTCATACCAGCTCAAAAAGGATTGCACGTCGTAGCCCTGCTCCTCGATGGCCTCAAACGCG
>SKNI01000624.1 GCA_007120615.1 Myxococcales bacterium
ATGAATTGGCTCATATCTTTACGGAGTCCTTTGGTTCGGGGCCCCTTCGTCTGAGTATGCAGCGGGGAGTGGGGGTCAATATGGGGCTTGTTGAAGGCGTCGCCGCCGCTGCGGAGTGGCCGTCGCAGGAGTTGACCCCGCATGAAGCCTCCGCCGCGATGCGTCAGCTGGGGATCGCTCCCGATCTTCGGGCCATTCTGGGAGCGGGAAGTTTTTGGACCGAGGCCTCGGGCCGAGCCTATACCGCGATGGGATCGTTTGTCCGATTTCTCATCGACCGCGATGGCATGGAGACCTTCCAGGAGGCCTACGGCCGCGGTGACTTTGATGGTGCATATGGCGTGGGGGTCAACGCCTTGATCACGGAATGGGAGGAATACGTAGATGGGATCGAGCTGAGCGAGAGGCAACAGGAAATCGCCAGATATCGCTACGACCGACCCAGTATTTTCGGCAAAGTCTGCGCCCGGTCTCTGGCAGACATCCGGCGACAGGCTCGAGAGGCCTCCAACAATGGCGCCCTGGGGGTCGCTGATGCTCAATATCAGCTGTTGCTCTCCCACGATCCCTTCGATATTCGGGCCCTCTTGGAGCACGCCCGGGTCCTCGGCAGGATGGAAAGACATGACGAAGCGCTGGCGCTGGTAGAGGGACGACCATCGGACCAGCTGTCGAGGGTCCAGGAGTCTCAGTTTCTGTCTCTGGAGGGTGATCTCAGGTGGCTGGGCGGCGATCACCGTGGAGCAGCCGAGATCTACGGAGCAGGTCTCTCCGGAGGGGTGCCCCTTGATATGGAGCGGGCGCTGATGATCAAAGAAGTTATGGCCGCTCGCGGTGATGAGCGCGCGCGTGATTATCTGGTAGAACCGCCGGGTGGGGCGGAAGCGATGTTTTTATTGAACCGCTGGATAATCGAGCAGCCCGACGATCCAATCGTGGCTTATCTTCTGGGCCGTCGACTCTGGCAAAATCGCGCCTATCGTCATGCCATCGAATATCTGGAAGCCGCGGTCTCCAATCTGGGGGGAGAAGTACTGGACGGCGAAGCCCTCTTAATGCTAGGTCAAAGCTACTATTTCGAGGAACGCCTCCCCGAATCAATGACAATCTGGAAGAGGTTGGCCGACTCCGAGATCACCCGCTATCGGGAAGCCGGTAATGAGTGGATTACTCGAGTAAAGTGGGCGGGACGGAATAGGGATTGATCTTGGTTCGGTTAAGAGTGCTGAGCGTTTGGAAACCCTTTTTATTTTTCAACCTGATTGAGTCCCACCGAGAGCGGGGGACCGAGGTTGGGCTTTGCAGGAGCGATCGATGAAGATAGTGGGACGCCTACTTACGTGGATGATTCTCGTCACCTTTGTGGGGGGCGCGATGGGATGTGCCTCGGAACACCTTCGGTCTGATGAACTCTACACCGACGATTCCGACTTCCGCATCGACGCCGATGCTGAAATCCGCGATACCACCGAGGCTCGCCAGGTTCTGGATGTGGTCTATCATTACCGGCAGGCGTTAGTGAATAAGGACTTCGGCACCCTCAATCGTCTGGTCTCCGAAGATTATTATGACAACGCCGGCACCACCAGTACGACGGTCGATGACTATGGTCACGGAGAGTTGACAAGTATCTTCGAGATGATGGCTCAACATGCGGAGCAGATTCGCTATGAGATCATCGTAAAGGATGTGCAAGTCGACGGACTGCGCGCCCATGTGGATTATGAATTTCAGTACGCGTTTCAATACCGTATCGGGGATAAAGAAACCTGGGACGCCGGATCCGATGTCAATCGCCTGGAGTTCAATCGGGAAGGCGACCAGTGGCGGATCACGAGCGGAATGTGAAAGGATGAGCCAACCGGTCGGGAGCCAGAGTGGGCGCGTATGAGCGAAAGAAAGGACGGTCGACGGGGATGAGCCAGGCGATCTGGAGCGCCGTTCTAATCGTCGCCGCGGCAATGTTGTGGTCCCCGCCGCTCCAGGCGCAAGCCCAGGCCACCGGTCCCGACGTGGACCAGTATTTCTCAGCAGGAGAGTGGGAGAAAGCCCTCAATGAGGCATTGGTGCGCGATGACGCCGCTTCTCTTCGAATGCGGGCGATTTTTGCCCACTGGGCCGGCGACGATGAGGACGCCCTGCGTTTTGCCCGGACCGCCGTGGACGTCCGCAGCCGGGCAGAACAGCAGCGTCGCTCCCAGGCCATGCTGTCCCGACTTCAATGGTTTATTGGCCAACGAGATGAGGCCATCGAGGGGTTACGAGCTCAGCTACAGGAGGCGCCCGATAACGTGGAGCTTCGCTATGAGTTGGGATCGATGCTCATTGACGATGGAGAGATCCACGAAGGGAAAGCGATCCTGGAAGCCCTCGGCCGTCGCCATAACGATGGGCTCATCACCGAGGTCGACGACCTGGTCTGGCTCGGCCGCGCGATGATGGCGGCCCACCGCCCCCGGGATGCCAACCGCGCGCTCAGCCGAGCGCTGAGAGAAGATGAAGACCATATCGAGGCCCATCTTCGAATGGGGCAGTTGATGCAGGCTCGCTACAATACGGCGGAGGCGGAGGCGTCCTTTGAGAAGGTTCTCGAGCAACACCCCGATCATCCCGAAGCGCTGGTGGGAATGGCGAAGATCGAGTTTTTTCGAAGCGGGCGGTTTCGAGAATCCATGGAGTTGGTCCAGCGCGCCCACGCTCTCTACCCCGGTCACCCCGCCGTCGTTCGGGCCCGGGCTCAACTGCTCATCGCCCAGGGACAGTGGGAGGAGGGAAAGGCTGTCGCCCAGGAGTTATTGAACCGCGCTCCCCAGGACGGGGAAGCACTGGCCATACGCGGATCGGCTTCCTTTTTGCTCGGGGATCAGGGGGATTTCGAGGATGCAAAAGCAGCGTTCGATGAGCGCCGTCAAAATCGCCCCGAATTTTTGACCACCGTGGCCGAGTCCGCGGCCATGAATAAGCGCCACGGCGACGCGGTGTTGCTCTTTGAAGAGGCCCTGGCCCGCGACGAAGATCATAGCGCAGCCCTGACCGGACTTGGGATGGCGCTGACCCGAATCGGCGAGGAGATTCGGGGAATCGATATCCTGGAGCGAGCTTTTGACGCCGATCGGTATCATGTGCGCACCTTCAATACCCTGGAGTTTTTTGAGAAGGGGCTGCGCGACTATATCACCGACGACGTGGAGGGATTTCGCCTGCGGGCCCATCTCTCCCAATTCGATTTGCTTCGAGAGATGTCCGTCCCCCTTCTTCGGGAAGCGACCCGAGAATTTACCGCCCGCTACGGCGTCGAATTGCCCTCCCTGATCGTGGAGGTATATCCCGATCCCCAGGCGTTTTCGGTGCGATCGGTGGGACTTCCCAATATCGATCCCCACGGGATTTGTTTTGGTCCGGTGATCCTGACCAGGAGCCCGGGAGACGCCAATTTCAACTGGGCTCTGGTGATGTGGCATGAGCTCGCCCACTCCTATCACCTGGAGCTCTCCGATTATCGAGTGCCGGTGTGGTTTACGGAAGGCCTTGCCGAGTATGAAACCTGGAAGCGCGACCCTTCCTGGACTCGCTTTCATGATGTTGATCTGGCCCGTCGGCTGGCTCACGGACAGATGTGGACCATCTCCGAGATGGATGAGGTCTTTATGACCGGGCGTGGATTTGACGTCAGTCACGCCTATCAGGTGGCTCATCTGGTGATGATCTTTTTGGAAGAGGCCTACGGATTTGAAGTCATCGTGGAGATGCTCAAGGCCTTCGCCGAGGAGTCCAGAACGGAGCGAGTGTTTGAGGCGATATTGGAGAAGAATATCGAGGCCATCGACTCCGAATTCGACGGCTGGCTGCGAAAGCGCTATGCCGCACTCTTGAATCAGGAACTCATCGATTATATGCGCCTTCAGGCGATGCAGCGGGAGGAAGACGTAGAACATCGGACCCGGGCGGAGGCCTCGGCCTACCGAGCGATGGCAGCGGCTGCCAGGGGCGATAAAGAGCAAGCGGAGCTTCATCTCAATAACGCCCAAAGAAGGGGAGCCGATGAGCCGGTGGTGGCTGTGTTGTCGGTGAGCACCTACGACTTATTGGACGATGTTCAGGCCGGTCTCGATGCCGGGCGAGAAGCCCTGGACCGGGGGATCGAGAGTTTTGATCTTCGATTCAACCTCTCTCGGCTGGCGGGAAGGGCGGAGCGTCACGAAGAAGCCTTTGTTCACGCGCTGGCTGCTACTACCTTATATCCAGGGGAGCCCGAGGGGTGGCGTCAGCTCGAATCGCGGGCGACAGCGGTGGGTGAAGAAGGGCTCGTTCGCCAGGCTCAGCGGGAGATCTTTGAGAGAAATGCCCACGCTCCCCACCTGGCCCGACGCCGGGTAGCTTCTCTCGAAGAGCACGGTGATTACGATGGAGCCCATCGGGCGGCCCGGCGTTGGGCCGACATCGCCTCGCTCGATGCCGAGGCCCATCTGGCGGTCGCAAGAAATGCTTTGCGCCTCGGCGATCTGGAGGCCGCCCGGACCTCCTGGGGCATCGCCACAATGGCCTCACCGGCCCGACGGGCAGAGATCTTGCGTATCGCCGCCGAGGAGTTACGCCGGGCCAATTTATCGGAGCCCGCCGAAGAATTTGAACGCCAGGCCCAGCAGGAAGAATCTAGTCGTTAACCCTCCACCGCAGTATTTGTTATGAACTCCCAATCCCGGCAATGGCAAGAGTTGGACGACGAGGACCTCGTTGAGCATGCTCTGGCCGACAATTATGGCGCATTTGAAGAGATCGTGCGCCGGTTTCAAGACCGGGCCTATCGCCTCGCCTGGGGGTTGGTCAAAACCGACGCCGAAGCGCAGGATGTGGTGCAGGAAGCCTTCTTAAATATCTACCGAAAACTCCACACTTTTAGCGGGGACGCTCAACTGGGGAGTTGGATCTATCGGGTCGTCGTCAACGCGGCGCTGATGCGGCTTCGAAAGACCAGACGGCGGGCGGAGATCGGGATTGACGACGCCCCAACGGTCACCGACGAGGAAGGGGTGTTCTCGGAGCGGCCTACCTGGCAGATGCAGGCCGATAAAGCGGCCGAGAATCAGGAGTTGGGGGAGCAGATCTTGATTGCCGTCGATGAATTAGACCCCAAATATCAGGCGGTCTTCATCTTGCGGGAGGTCGAAGGCCTGCCGTTGGCCGACATCGCCGCGGTCCTGGATCTTACGGAAGGGGCGGTCAAGACGAGACTGCACCGGGCAAGGCTCCACCTGCAGGCGGCGCTGGAGCCCTATCTGGGGCGAAGCGAGAGCATCTCGTAGCTCGCTTGCTGGACTCAGCTGCTCAACTTCTCTTTCATCTTCTTGAAGAATCCGCCGGACTTGACCGGGATATCGGCTTCTTCGGCAAACTCCTCCAGAATCTCGCGCTCCCGTTTGGACAATTTGGTCGGGATCGTCACGTCGAGGTGGACGATGATATCTCCACGGCCCGAACCTCGAACTCGGACGAGGCCCTCATTTTTGAGGACCCGTTTATCTCCGTATTGGGCGCCGGGCTTGATGGTCAGCGTGGTCTCGCTTTCCAGCGTGGGGACGGTAATTTCACAGCCGAGGGCGGCCTGAACAAAGGAGATCTCTTGTTTGAGGTGCAGATCTTCGCCGTCTCGTTGAAAGACTTCGCTCTCCTGGACGTGGAGAAAGACGTAGAGGTCGCCGGGCGGGCCCCCGCGACTTCCGTTCTCTCCCTCCTGTCGAAGGCGAAGGCGAGTGCCGGAGTCGACACCGGCGGGGATCTTGACCTCCACTTCCTTCTCTACACGCTGCTGGCCTTTCCCATCGCAGTCCTCGCAGGGATCAGAGATGTGTTCACCGGAGCCCTGACAATGGGGACAGGTTGAAGAGAGGGTGAAAAATCCCTGTCGGTGGTGGACCTGACCTCGCCCCTGACAGGTCTGGCAGGTGGTGGGCGATGTGCCCGGTTTGGCGCCGGAGCCGTCGCAGGTTTCGCAATTGACGTGGCGAGGAATGGTCAGGTTTTTGGAGGTGCCAAAGGCGGCCTCTTCAAAGGTCAGTTCCAGATCGTAGCGCAGGTCCGGTCCCCGTTGAGGTCCGCCTCGGCGTCCACCGCCGCGTCCGCGTCCGCCGAACATATCGCCAAAGATATCTCCGAATTGAGAGAAGATATCGTTCATATTATCAAAGCCCCCCGGGCCGGCGGCGGCGCCGCGCAGTCCGTCGTGGCCGAAGCGATCGTAGAGGGAGCGCTTCTCAGAGTCGCTCAACACTTCGTAGGCTTCGGCAGCCTCTTTGAAGTGGGCTTCCGACTTTGCGTCGCCTTCGTTGCGATCGGGATGATATTTCATCGCCAGCGCTCGGTAGGCTTTCTTTAACTCTTTCTCGGAGGCGTCTCGAGAGACGCCGAGGACCTCATAATAGTCGCGTTTGCTCATGGGAACTCCTGACGCAAATTTCAAACTTCTCGCTCGGGCCGGACCACAAAAAATGCCCGACGAGGCATATCCGCGCCACACTCGCAAACGGCAGGCAACGATGTCAAGGCAGGGGTGCTAAGGGGGTGACCCAGACCTTGCTATCACTGTCGTCACGACGGCATTACAGTATGGCCGGAAACTTACACTTATTTATACAGCGCAGAGACGGCACACATTCCGCCCGTGGAGATCGTTGTGCTATCACCACCAGAAGTGGTCAGAACTAAGGGGGATGTTGACGGAATCTCACCATCTGGCATCATCACAACCGGCAAAGAGAGCCCCTGTCTAATATTTAAAATAACGAAAAGAGCGGCTGATGAAAGCAAAGCGAGTCCAAGACGATTCGGTGATCACCGAGATCGAGATGCTGGAGGGAATTTTTAACCACCAATCACCGGGAGATCGACTTCGGGAGGTTCGCACCCGTGGCCAAGCCTTCCATGATCGGATGATGGAATTTGATCCGGTGCCCTTTTACCGTTCCTTTGAGCTGGTCCGGGTTCCTTATCCGACGCGGTTCGGGTTTCATAATGTGCGGGGACTGCTCAGTCCCTTTATCCACATCGTCAATCGGGTATTCATCATTCAATTTAACTCGTCGCAGGGGATAAAAACGCTGCTGGTATCGCCCTCCGATCCCGATCGCAACGCAGAGACTCCGTTCTTTCGAAAGCTCTCCGAGTCCTTCGGCCCCCTTCAGGGAGTAGGAGAGCGGCTGATCGCCCCCAAGGAACTCTCCGTGATGGAAGCGCTCGCGGCCACCGGATTGGAGCCGGAGGACGTGGACTATATCACCTACGATCATCTCCACACCCAGGACATTCGAGGCTGGCTGGGGACCCGCGAAGAGCCCGGGTTGTTGCCGCGAGCAAAATTATTGGTCATGGAG
>SKNI01000634.1 GCA_007120615.1 Myxococcales bacterium
CTGGCCGTGAAGGACCTCCTGACAGACCTGGATATACCGGTCGCGGGAGGTCGAGCAGGCGTGTGATTCGAGATGATTTGCGAGCTCTGCTAAGCAACGAGAGGCTTTATCTGGGTCGTAGTGCAGGGCTCCCGTTTCAATTCGCGTGGGAACTACTTCCATGTCAACCCTTGCCTGGTCTAATAATTCGGGCCTGTTTTTACATTCATCTTTGTCCGAAAAAATAGTCAGAGCACGTCCTCTACCGGCAAAATAATAAAAACGCTCTGCACAGTCTCCGAAAATCAATTCGCAATGATGGTCTCGCTTCATTTCCGCTTTGGCCATCCGAAATGCTTCGTAGCTGATAGGACCATCAGAATTCGATGAATCCGAAGAGGGGCTGTCTTCCTCGTTCTGACCACATCCTGTCGACAAAAAGAAGCAGATGAAAAAGGCAAAGAGTAACGGGGTGAGCGGGTTGATTCGGCGAGAACGAGTCATCAGAAAGACCCTTTTTTGAAAAAAGTATAGTGGGCTCTACTCTCATAAGGATAGCATTATTGATTCAACGTAGTAGTGATCAAAATTTCACCCCCCTTCGGGATTCCGCAGGCCCTCTCGCCGGTGCGGAACGACGATGACCGTGATCGGGCCTCCTCCATGGCCTCTCCAGGCATATCTCCGTAGACCAGAATATCGGTCTTCTGGGTGGAGTTGTCTGCATAGATGGCCCAGGGAGTCCAACTCGGCGGCAATGTCGGAGTGGATTTCCCCAGTGTGGTGAATGTGCCAGCAAGGGCGATTGATATTCCTCGAATATCAGACATTGCAAGATCTAGACTCAGAACAATGGTGAGCGCGATTCGAGGACATGGAGGGACAGAAAGAAGGCGGCGACCAGGATGATCCCCCCCATGATCCACTGAACCGTCCGTCTTTTCAGTCGCACCGCTCCGAGATAGGAGCCGGCCAGGCTCCCCAGAATCACCGCCGCGGTCAGGGGGAGGAGGTCTTCGGGACGAGGTCTATAGGATTGGAGATGAGCGGCTAAACCGGCCAGAGAATTGACAAAGACAAAGATGCCACCGGCAGCGGCGGCCTCTCGTTCATCGGTGAGGCCCAAGATCAAAAGGGCAGGGATCAAGAAAATCCCACCGCCGATGCCAACCAGGCCCGACAAAAATCCGATGACCGCTCCCAGAAGGAGAACCGCTCCCATGCGGCTGCGACGGGTCCAATCGATCTGAAGTCGTGGGTCGGGCCACAAAAAAATCCGGGCCGCCACCAGCAGCAATACGGCGATGAGGACCAGATAAAATAGTCCTTCGGCGATATCGAGCGAGCCGCCCAGATAGGCCATGGGAGCCGAGGCGATGAGCACCGCCCCGATGAGTTTCCATCGCGCGTGTCCGGCACGGATATAGTGGAAGGAGACGATCAGGCTGACCAGCACGTTCATTATCAGGCTCAGCGTTGGAATCGCCCGCGGGCTGGCGCCGAACGCTCCGAGCAGAGCGGCGTAGGACGTCCCTCCCCCAAGACCTACCATCGAATAAAAGAGCGCGACGACGAAGAAGATCGCTGCCAGCCAATAGGGGGATATGAGAAGTTCTTCCATCTCAGAAGGACCAGAATAGGGGCAATACGGCGACAGCCGTGGCGAAGAAGAGCAGATTCAGGGGCAGGCCTACCTTGACGAAATCGAGATATCGGTAGTTTCCGGCGCCGTAGATCATGACGTTGGTATGATAGCCGACGGGCGAGGCGAAGCTGTCGGACGAGGCAAAGGCGATGGCGATGACGAAGGGCCGGGGGTCGATGCCCATGGACATGGCCGTGGCGATGGCCACGGGGGTGATCAGGACGGCGGTGGCCTGGTTGGAGATGAGGTCGCTCATCAAGTTGGTGGTGAGATAAAAACCCGCCAGAAGTGCCAGCGGGCCGTAGCCGCCCAGCCAGTCTACAAGCCATAGGGCGACGAGCTCGATGGCACCGACCTTTTCCAGAGCCGTGCCCAGGGGGATAAATCCTCCGAGCAGGAAGATCACCTGCCAATCGACAGCTCGGTAGGCGTCTTGGACGGAGAGCGCGCGCAGCAGAATCATGGCCACGCATCCGGCGACGGCGACCTGGACGATGGGAAAGATTTCGAGGGCGGCGAGGGTGACGATGGCGGTGAAGATCAGGAGTACGGGAATCAATAGGCGTTCTTTGAAGCGCTCCGCAGGCACTTCGGAGACGACGATAAAGTGCTCGTTTACCTCAAGTTGCTGTACCTCCCAGGGAGGGGCTTCCAGAAGCAATACGTCGCCCCCTTGGAGTTCGACGTCGAGCAGGTCGTCGACCACCACTTCGCCGGTTCGTCGCAGAGCGACCACCATTGCCGTGGGCGGGATGTGGGCTTTTGCCTGCTGCAGGGTTTGTCCGACGAGGCTGGAGCTCGGAGCGATGACCACCTGAAAGATCTCCAGCAGTTGCATCTCGTGCCCATCGCGGCCCCCATGATTCTTCTGCAGGGGCAGTACGTCAGTGCGATCGTCGCGGTCTAATTCCCCCATAATATCGGGAGAGGTGGAGATGCGCAGAATATCATGAGTAGCGAGGACGATCTCGGAGAGCTCCCCCGGTATTCTTATCCCCTCGCGAAATACGGCGACGACTTCAGCAGCGTCGTCGGGAGCGAAGAATTCCGAGGCACGACGGCCGATGCCTTCGTGGTCCGGCTGCAATTCGATTTGCGCCCGGTAATTGGGGCGGTCGAATTGCTTTGTCCACTGCTTTGGGACGGGGCGGTCCGGCAATAATCGCTGCCCCAGGGTCATCAGATAGATGATTCCCACGCCGAAGAGGGCAAGCCCCAGCGGGGTGACCTCGAACATCCCGATGGGCTCGAGTCCCTCATGCGTGATCAGGCCGCTGACCAGCAGCGTCGAGGAGGTGCCGATGAGGGTCATGCTGCCGCCGAACATCGCCGCAAAGGACAGGGGGATGAGCAGCCGACTGGGGCTGATTTCGAGCTTTCGCGACATCTCCAGGATCACCGGTAACATCACGGCCACTACAGCCACGTTGTTGATAAAGGCCGACACAAAGGAAGCGCCGACCATCATTACCAGCAAGCCCTTCTGAAAATTTTGCTCAAAGATCGCTCGCAAATATCCGGTGACTCTGCGCAGCGCTCCCGTCCGACGCAGGCCCTCGCTCAAGATGAACATCGCCCCGATGGCAATGGTCGCCTCATTGCTAAAGCCCGCCAGCCCCTCCTCGACGGTGAGAATTCCCGTCAGAAAGAGCACGGAAAGGACCAGCAGGGCGACCACTTCCACCGGCAGTGCGTCGGTGACGAATAACACCAGAGCGAGAAGCGTGAGGCCGAGCACGATGGCAAGAGGTATCGTCACAAATACTTCCGTCTGCTTCGCTACGGTCGTGTGGAGCAGCGCCTTTTTTGGGGGAAAATGTGGGATCAACGGCGGGCATCAAGATTCCCTAATGCGGCCGCAGCACCGCGCCGCCGGAGGGCCAGTCGCGACCGCCCGGTCGGACCTCCTCGGAGATCACGCCCACGGCGCGCATAAAGGTCAGTCCGTCGTAGAAATCGAAGGCCTCGACCAATTTTCCGTCTTTGAAGCGAAAGACGGCGGCGACCAAATAGTCAGCCTGGTTTCCACTCGCTGGAATGCCGAAGAATTCGCCTTCGTGGGTTCCCGTAAAGCGGTAGGTACAGTGGACGCGATTGCCTTCACCAAAGAGGTCTTCCACAGAATACTCGAAGTCGGGAAACCCTTCGTGCGTTTGTTCCATAACGTCCTGGAAGGCGTCGAGTCCCTGCATCTCGATGCCCGACGCCGTGTGGTAGACGACGTTCTCGTCGCAGATCTGGTCCATGCGTGAGAAATCATGGGCGTTGAAGATATTGATCAGCCTGCGAACGGTCTTTTTGTTTTGTTCCACCGACATAGGGACCTCCTTGAGCCATAACGATTTGTCACCCCGAAATCTATGCACCGGCGCAGAACGCTGTAGACCGCAAAAAGCGCACTGGCCTGTGTTCATGGGCTTCTGTGTAGATGGTGGCCGGTTTTCTATTTGGTTGGCGGGCCACTGAGTCGATCTTCAAGCCAGTGCGTGTTCAAAGCTCCTATGTGAAAAAGGACCACCACGGCGGGCTGTCTTGTTGAGTCGAAACCACTCCAAACCCAGGGGGCCTGCTCCCTGGCTATTTTTGGTCGCCACCCTTGGGTGGACCTGGTGCTTCTTGCTTCCGGCAGTATTCTCCGAGCAAGGGCTATTCGAATTCCCTGTGGCCATCTTCTCGGCCATCGGACTGCTCGGACCCTTGATCGTGGCCGGAATGCTCATCGCCGGCGGACGGTGGGACCGGTCCCTGGATGCGACGGTGGGCCATTTCTTTCGGCGTTGCTTCGATCCCCGAACACTGCCGTGGAGGTGGATGCTGGCCGTGATGGGCCTGGCCGCTCTCTTGGCAGTGGGTCCGGTCTTTCTGGACCTGCCCGTGCTCCGCGAACAGGGGGTGTGGGAGCCGGGGCCGCTGGCATTTGTGCTGCTGGGATTTCTGGGCGCTCTGGAGGAGCCGGGCTGGCGCGGATATGCGCAGGAAGGGTTGCAGCGGCGGATCCCGGTGGTCGCGGCGGGATTTGTGATCGGGGTCTTCTGGGCATTGTGGCATCTGCCGCTCTTTTTCATCGACGGGACCTATCAGGCCGGCCTGGGACCGGGAAGTGTCGCCTTCTGGGGATTTATGCTGGCCCTTGTGGTGGGGGCGCCATTTTATGCCTGGCTATATAACGCGGCCGGCAAGGTCGTCTTCGCAGCCCTTCTTTATCACGGGCTGGGAAATGTGGCCCGAGAGCTCGTGCCCGATGTCTCCGTATTTGCCGAGGTCGCCGTAGAGGCGGCGATGATGTTGGTGGTCGTTATCATCGGCTGGCATTGGATGAAGCGGTCGGCCGACACCGATCAGAGTCAGAAAAAGTCCCCTACTTGAACTTCTCTTATTCATGCTGATATGTCAGAAACCCTTGTCAGGAGTAGTTGATGTCAGTTTTGCGCGAGAGCTTTGAATTCTGGTGCTACTTTCCCCGTCTTCGTCCGTGCCCGGGTGGGTGAACTCGAAAGACCATGTGGGGTCGCCTTCCTCCCTCAGGTAGCTCTCGAAGCCGGCGGGCTTGGCGTAGACCTCTAATGTGTAGGCAATGTCATCCTGCGAGATTACTTTCAACGCCGCATCAAGAAATGAGCCGTCAAAGATTCGACTCACAGCACACCAGACAACCTCTCCTTCTTCGAGAAGGCGGTGCGCAGCCACTCCCTCATCCCACGTATCCTCGGGCAGGAAGTCTGACCCCTCAACGAGAATATCTCCGGGGATGGGATCGGAGATACAGGAAACGGAGAAGGCACCTGCGATAACCAGTGTGGTGAGCGAGCCTCGGTACATCGGAGCCTACGGTTGATGATGCGTAGTTCAGCATCGAGGCCGTAGGGGTGGTCTGGATCCGATCACGTTCGTGCCCTGGCGATGGCTGGACTTTTCATTTCGAAAGTGGTCGACTCAAAGCCGACATTCAAACCTGATGGAATCTCATGACACCGAGCCCTCCCCACATGGTCTTTGTCCTGATCCTCCTGGCCATAGGACTTGTCCTCGCTCTGGCCTGCGGATGCCCGGAGAAACATCCCGTTCAATTTGCGCCACTTCCGGAGGGAGAGTCGATCCTGTCGATTCAGCAGACTTCAGAATCTCCAAAGGCGATAACGGAGCTGCGACTTAGGAGCTCTTCTCGCTTGGACTGGGATCTCGACCTCAGCCGGGGAGAGTCAACGATGTGGTCCGGGGAAGCACTCTACGATCTCGATGATGGGCGTTGGATCTATTGCGGCTATGCCTTCGACCCAGAAATGACGGCTGGTTGTTGGGTCGTGGATGGTACAAATGCCACCAGAATTTCGGAGCCTGTATTTCCGTCAGGAGAGGTGGACTTCGTTGCCAGGACTGTACGTTTTTCTGCCGATGGCGCCTGGTATGCCACAACGAAGGAGGGGCTGGAGTTTAGCGCCGGACTTGACCAACCTTCTCAGCCGGTGGCCATGCCGCTCCCTGGCCCCTTCCAGCGGGTCGACTACAGCCCTAAAACGGAGCGTTTTGCCGTGCTCACGGAGGCGGATGATTGCTGTCAGATCGCGGTCATAGATCGCGCCACTATGCACATCGTCGACGCTCTACCGATGCCCGACTGCCACGTGAATTTTCGCTGGAGCGGCGATGGAAGTGTGCTTGGCATTGTCCAGGGGAATGTTGTGAGTCTGTGGACACCTGGAGAAGAGTTGGTCGCTTTGACGGAGCGCGCAACCGGCCCGGATGGACGAGGCGAACGCATCAATCTCCTCGCCATTTCACCGGACGGAACTCGAGTGCTTGTGCGATCCTCGAGACATCGGAAGTTTGCTCACAACCCGTTCGCCGGAGTCAGTAACGTCCGCTGGGAGTCTTTTGTCATCGACATCGCCTCCAAAGAGTGGACGCGGCTACCCGAAACGGGTGGCGTCGCGTTGTGGAGACGAGTTTTATGAACCCCCGTAGCATCAAAGAATGATTACGAACGGCGTGGTCCTATGGCGGCGAAGACGCCGCGCGCCGCTGCTGAGAAGGCTCTCTCGGGATACGGAGCCACAGCACTCGAAGCTATTCGAGAAGGGGCGGACTCCAAAAAGAAAGCCCAGCGCGAATTCTGTAAGGGACAGTTGTCCCGTCTTCAGAAAGCGGCGTCCAAGAGCAGTTCCGAGGCCGACTTCGATGGCGAAGCAATTCGAAAGGCGTTTCGATATTGCGAAGAACCGACGGCCTCTGCTTTCGTCAATGAGCACGGCGGCAAAGCAGTGGGACTGCTGGAAGAGGTCCTGGTGGAACACGACGATACCCAGGCGCTCTGGGATCTTGCACGCCGTCTGGACGCCAATAAGGACAACTGCCGAGCGGTGATCGGCCTGCTCTGTCGCATGAACCTCAGCAAGTCCATACGCAACGAGGTGGGGCGGCGACTGGAATCACTATTTGGCAAAGCGAAGACGGCGTCGGTGATGCTCGAGCGCCTCGAAGCCGGTCTGGCCATGGGACTCGAGTTGGAGTTCACCCACTTCATCCTCGAGCATCGTCCCCTGGAGAGCCCCGACCTGGTCCTCAAAGGGCTTCAGAGCGACTCGAAGGTCACCCGAGAGCTCGCCATCCAGGCAGCAGCCAAGCACCAGAATCTGGTCGGTGAAATCGACAAAGTGCTCAGCATCGGCGACCTCATCGGCTTGCTCAAAAACAGCCGTCAGACGACTCGCAAAGCCGCCGCCGCTGCGCTCGCTCA
>SKNI01000708.1 GCA_007120615.1 Myxococcales bacterium
CGGGATGCTGACCTGCCCTATCGTATGACCGTCGACGCGATCTGCCAGGCCCTGGACACCGACATCGAGCAAGGTCTGTCCAAAGAGGAAGCCGCCCGAAGACTCGAGGAATATGGCCCCAACGAAGTAGAGAGCGCCGAGATGGCCTCGTGGTGGGAGATTTTGCTCAAACAATTTCTCGACCCCCTGATCTATATCTTATTTGCCGCCGCCGTCATCGCTCTTCTCTTCGGTGATTATATCGACTCTTCGGTGATCATGGCCGTCTTGATCATCAACGGGGGCATCGGATTTTTTCAGGAATGGCGAGCCCGAAAAGCGATTCTCTCGCTTGCGGAACTGACCGCTCCGCAAGCACGGGTTGTGCGCGGCGGCACCGAGGGGGATATCTCGAGCACCGAATTGGTACCCGGTGATGTGGTCCTGCTCCGCTCCGGCGATCAGGTCCCCGCCGATCTGCGCCTGAGCTCGGCTCGCGAGTTGACCGCCGATGAGTCGGCGCTCACCGGTGAGTCCGTCCCGGTCTCCAAGCAAACGGCTCCCCTGGAGGAGGAGCATCTGGTGGCAGGTGATCAGGTCAATATGGCCTTCTCCACCACGGTGATCACCCGCGGCCGGGGCCGGGCGGTGGTCGTTCGCACCGGTTCGGAGACCGAATTGGGCCAGATCGCAAGCGCCATGCGCGACGTCGTCGACACCAGAGCTCCCATACAACTCAAGGTCCGCACCCTCAGCCACTGGATCGGCGCCTCCATTGCAGCGATGGCTGTCCTCGTCGGAGTCGTCGGATGGCTGCAGGCTCGGGCCCTCGACGAGGTCGTATCCATGATCATCGCTATGGCCGTGGCCGCCATCCCCGAGGCCCTCCCCATCGTGCTCACCGTCACCCTGGCAGTGGGTGTACAGCGCATGGCCGATCGAAACGCGATCACCCGCTCCTTGCCCGCCGTGGAAACCCTGGGTAGCACCACCGTGATTGGCTCCGATAAAACCGGCACCCTGACGCTCAACGAGATGACCGTCAAATCGATCTGGGCCGGGAGGCGACTCTTTGACGTTCCCGGCTCCGGCTACGATGTTCAGGGCGGTATCGAGTTCGATGGAGCTCCCGCCGACCTCCAAGATGAAACCGCACTCCGCGCCGTGCTGCTTGCCGGACTGCTGGCCAACGAGGCTCAGGAGATACCCACGGCCGACAAAAAAGAAGGGGACCCCACCGAGCTGGCGCTTCTGGTCTCCGCCGAGAAAGGAGGGCTCTCCGTCGACGACACCCGCCGGCGATACCCCCTCTTAGACACCATCCCCTTTGAGTCGGAGCGCCAATTTATGGCCGCCCTCGTCGACAATCCCGACGACGGCAGAGTGATCTATCTCAAGGGATCTCCCGAGGCGATCGTCGACCGTTGCCAGCAGGAGTTGACCACCGATGGCATCGACACCCTGGACTCCGAAGCCGCTCTGGAAATGGCCCGGGAGCTTGCATCCCGGGGCTATCGGGTGCTCGCTATGGCTCGGGGACCCTGGGAGTCCAAAACCCTGGGCGAAGAGATGTCTCCAGAAAACCAGGACCAGGACTTCGTCTTTCTGGGTCTGCAGGCCATGGAGGATCCGCTGCGTCCGGAAACCAGAGAAGCCGTTGACCAGGCTCGCTCCGCTGGAATTCGGGTGCTAATGCTCACCGGTGATCACATCGAGACCGCTCAGGCCATCGGAGAACAACTGGGCCTCGGCAGCCAGGAACAGAACGCTGTGGAAGGCCGAAACGTCCATGAACTCGACGAAGAGGAATTTACCCGAGTCGTCTCCGAGATCGATATCTACGCTCGGGTGGCCCCGGAACATAAGTTGCGGATCGTGGAAGCCCTGAAGGCGGATGACCAGATCGTCGCCGTTACCGGAGACGGGGTCAACGACGCCCCGGCCCTGCGGGCGGCCCACCTGGGCATCGCCATGGGCCAGGAGGGAACCGACGTCGCTCGAGAAGCCTCGGATATGATCTTATCCGATGATAACTTCGCCAGCATCGCTGCCGCCATCGAAGAGGGACGAGTGGCGTTTAATAATATCCGCAAGGTCACCTATTTTTTGCTCTCCACCGGTGTCGGTCTGGTCTTGACCATCTTATTGGCCCTCTTCGCCGGCTGGCCGCTTCCCTTTGTGGCGGTCCAGGTTCTCTGGATCAACCTGGTCACCAAAGGCCTCCAGGATGTGGCCCTCGCCTTTGAGCCCGGCGAACCGGGACTCCTCGATCTGCCACCCCGGCCGGTAGATGAAGGTGTTTTTCACCGGCCGGTGCTGATCCGGATGCTCGGACTCGGCGTCTTTCTGGCTCTGGGCACCATCACCATCTTCTGGGGGGCCATGGAACTCACCGGCGATCTGGTGTTGAGCCAGAGCATCGCCATGACCCAGATGGTGGTCTTTCAATTCTTCCACGTCGCCAATTGCCGCTCTCTGCATCGATCGATTCTGCAGGTACCTCCCTTTTCGAATCGGGCCCTCTTTGCCGCGGTCTCCGCAGCGTTTCTGGCTCATATCGCGATTTTATATATCCCCGCTCTCCAATTTCTCTTCCAGACTGCGCCCCTGACCCTTGAGCACTGGGGTATCATCTTCGCCGTGGGTTTCTCGGTGATCCTGGTCGCCGAGATCGACAAATTATTTCTGCGCCGCCGGGGATTCGGCCCCGGCCTGGCAAAGACATCTACTCTCGGTCACGAAGACAGATCTCGACGCCCTCTCGAGGGCTGATGGTCGGGACGGTGCGCACGCAGAATTGTTGCCCGGGAAAGAGCTCCATTCGAAACCGTTGCATCAACACGCATACGATGATCTTGGCCTCCAACTCTCCGAATCGCATCCCGATGCAGGTCCGCGGGCCCCGCCCAAAGGGCACGTACGCGCCGGGCTGGAGCGCTCGGAACTTCTCGTCGGTAAATCGCTCCGGATCGAAGGCCTCCGGATCGGGAAACAACTCCGGCAGCCGGTGGGTCATCCACGAACAATAGGTCACGTGGGTATGCGCCGGGATTTGGTGCCCGTATACCTCGACATCCTTATTGGTCATCCGCGGCCCGAACCAGGCCGGCGGATAGAGCCGGAGGGTCTCTTTGACGACCTGATCGAGATAGGGCATCTCCCCAAATAAGTCCTCCGAGGTGGGCTGTTGACCCTGCAGATGCTCATCGATCTCGTTTTGAAGTTTATTGTAGACCTCCGGATGACGGCAGATCAGCGTAAACAGCCAGGCCACCGTCGCCGCGGTGGTATCATGTCCGGCGAATAACAGCGTAAAAAGATGGTCCCGAATCTCTCGATGGCTGAGCCTGTCCCCGTCGACCTCAGCGTGAACCAATAAATCCAGCAGAGCCTGACTATTTCCCGGTGGCCATCGCCTTCGAGTCTGAATCTCCTCTTCGATAACCTCGTCGAGCTTCTCGATATGCTTCTTCATTCGAGAATGAGGCGTCCCCGGGCCCCGCAGAACCAGACTCTGCCAGAAATAGCCCCCGTAATAGCTGAGGCCTTTCTCAAAATGCTCCGCAAAAAAGGCCGCCTTCTCCTCCGAGGTCTCCATGCCCAGAAGTACATCGCCGGCGATCTTCAATGCCAATTTGCGGGTCCATCCGTGAAGCTCGATGATATCACCGCTATCGAGCATCTCTACTGCGGCCACGGCCCGCTCCACCATCCGCTCTCCGTAGCTTTTTATCCGGGCTGGATAAAATGCCGGAGCCAACAGCTTTCTGGCCCGGTCGTGGTCCTCATCATCGGTGGTCAATAACCCGTAGCCCAGAAACGGAATCAGCTCTCCCAGGAGGCCCTTTTCCCAGGAAAAATCTCGATACTCGGAGACCAATATCTGCTGATTGGCCTCCGGACCGATCAAAAATACCATCTCTAGTCCCAGAAACCGCAGCGTAAAGACCGGTCCAAATTCCCGGTGATATTTCATCAACGTACCCAAGGGGTTCTCGTATAATTCCTTGCCCATCTGGTAGCTGAAGTGGGGAAACGACGTCGGCCCGGGGGGTAATGGATTCAAAAATCCGTGAAGGCGTAATTTCATAACGACGCTCCCTGTTGGAGTCGTGGTGAATATCCAGATCATACCAGAATTCTATCGTCTTTTCAGGAACTTAATTTCAGCACCTGGCCCCAGTCGATGATCGGACAGACGTTGCGCTCCGCTGGGATGGACAAGAGCAGTGCCTAGATTTGACGAATGCCAACTCGAAACTCCAGCTCGATGAGGAAACCATGAGAATCGCAGTCATTTTCGGTACCACGGAAGGTCAAGTTCATAAATTAGCCGGTTATCTCGGAGATATGCTCCGGGAGCGAGGGGCCATCGTAGAAGTCCTCGACGGTGAGATCATGCCCCGGGAAACCTCTTTAGCTGAATACGACGGGGTCCTCATCGGTACCTCCGTTCATGCCGGTGCCCACCAGCGATTTATCATCGAACTCGCCGACCTTCATCAGCGCGAGTTAAACCAGATCCCCTCGGCGCTCTTCTCGGTGAGCATCGATCCCACCCGGGATCTCGACGAGGAAGAAGCCGACCAATATAACGACTATTTCTCAAATCAGACCCACTGGAATCCGGTCATGGAGGCTACCTTCCGGGGCGCTCTTCCCAAAAATCACTACGGGTTTATGAAATCGTTGCGCTCCGAAGCGCTCACCCGACGCCGTCACGCTGAGATCGACGCCGAACACGATTACGAATATATGGATCATATCACCGCCGAGGGATTCGTCGACGAATTCATCGATTTTCTGGAACTCCATGAAACCCAACAACCCGGCACCAGTCGCCCCCTCCCCTGACCCGCAGGTCGTCGACAGATCCTCACCAATGCTCCCGACCAACAAGATCAGCCCCAATTCGAGTTGAACTCCGAGGTTTTACACCGTGACCCAGATGCTTTATTCTGAGTCTACGAGAATACTCTCAATCCCAACTCTTTTACTGTCGGGCTGATCATCATGGCCAACTGCTCATCCTGTGGAGGGCGTCTTCTGCCGAAGGCTACAAACTGTCCCCACTGTAATAAATTTGTAGAAGCCAACGCGAAAAAATCTTCTACGGACACCCTGGGCCTCAAATTATCCCACTTCCTGATCCTGGGCCTGGTGCTGGCGTTCTGCGTCGGCGCCCAGGTCGTCTTTCAGTGTGGAAGTCTGGCGTTTAAAGCCGGCGATGGAATCTCTGCAGCCTTCGAGAACGCCGATTCGAATACCGTCATCTGCGTCTCCCAGGATGATCCGGAGATTCCAGCCGCCCTGGCCAGCGGTGCTACAGAAGTGCCCAGCCAGGACCCCAGTCTGCGCTGTTTTCAGCCTCCCCAGATCCAGATCAACGCTCCTGCTCAATAACCAGGTTCGCTCAACGCTGTGGTAGATCCACATCGTAGCGGAGGTTCGTAGACGGAGCACCGTTGTACGGAGTTTTCGGTGATAGTCGGCCCCCTTTCCCCCAAAGAACGAAGAAAAAATCTAACCCCTTCAAGGGCCAATCAGAAAGAAGGACGGTCAAACACAGGCCTGATTACTCTAACGCATCAAACTCCTCCGTGTTCAATAGGGGCTCGCACAGCACCAGAAGTGTATGCTCGATGACAGTCTTCCAGGTCGGCTTGAGCCATGTGTCACAGCCGGATTTTTTCCGACTCAAGGAGCGGAGCACGGCCAAGATATTAATGGCCATCGCCCGTAAGAGCCCCACCACGAGCACCCCGTCGGGGTGTTTGGTCCAGGGAGTTCGGCGAGCGTCTTCGTCCCAGATGGCATCGGCCGTCCAGTGGCCCTCGTTCTCACAGCGCCAGTGCGCGCGGGCCAGCTTTAGGAGCTCTTCGCCGTCCATCTCGAGTGCAGATGTCACAAAATAGCGATTGCCCACCGAAGAGCTATCTTCACCAGCGACGACGCGTTCGATCCGAATCACCTCGCCGGCGCCTTCCCACCCAAGGTTGTCGTCGAGACGATGTCGCCAGACGGTGTAGCCGATCGTCTTGCCGCGCTCATCAAAACAGGTACAAAATTCGGCTTCGCTACCATCGAGTTCGGCGAGTTTTTCTGCGGCTAGCCGGTGCAACGCTCCCTGCAGGCTCTTCAACGCCATAAAATAGTCGACGTCCCTTGCGTGAAGTTTTTTAGCGACGTCTTTTGTGGCGTTGCCCGCATCGACCGTCACCATCTCGATGATCTTTGTGCGTCCGAAGGCTGAGAACAGGGCGGTGAGTGTGGTCTCAATGGTCCCCCACTCGTTGGTCTCGCCCTTGATGGGCCACTGATCGATGACGACGGCTGCTTGCGATGAAACAAGTGTGGCTCGATGAACACGAACGAATCCAGAGAGCCGTCCACCATCATCATGGAGTTGCACGTAGGGAAATTGGGTGCGCAACACCCGACGCATCTCCTGAGCATCGAGCGTTTCTCCATCCAGAGACGTGTTCTGGCTGATGAGCGCGCGGAGACGCTTCTCATCGATCGTCGCCAGATGCTTTCCATCGATCGCCACCGTGCTTTGCGGCAGCCTTGTGGGTTGTAATCTTTTTCTGGTCCACTCCGCCTTGATCTGACGGTGGAGCGCACCTCGAAGCTGGTGCCATTGAATCTGAGATAAGATGAGCCCGAAGGCGTTGTCCGAGACACGCTCGGCGATGTCGAGCTTGGCGCGTATTTGCGGCTTCATCTGCTCACTGCGGTCCTCCACTGCTCGGGTCGAACGCGCCCCGGTAGCAAAGGCAAGGACAGCCAGACAAAGCAGCGCCCTAAGCGGGCGCTGTACCCACGGCTGATGACGGGGATCCTCGATGCGCGAAAAATCGCAATCGCGGACTCGTCGTAAAAATCCCTTGGGTGTTGTCGAATTTCTGTTTATTCTTCTCTGTGCCATAAAGACCTCATCCTTGAGGAATGGTTGGCAGGGGCGGCGGTTCACAAGGCCTGTGTTTGCGCCGTCCTTCTTTCTCACTCCCCATCTTATAAAATGATCGATGCTGGATCGACTCGTGGGTGCTTCGTGTGTTTCATCTTCCTGTCGGGCTCGATCTGGTCCTCGAGCTCGGGTGCGGCGGCGGGGCAAGCCCGCCGCCGGTGAATTGTGGGAAGAATTTTTTCTAGCGATCAAGCTTATTCACCGGCGGGACGAGCCCGCGCGGGGTCTTTGGCATGTCGAGCACAAGGACCAGGACGAGCACGCGACCGAGGACCAGGACGAGCACGCGACCGAGGACCAGGACGAGCACGCGACCGAGGACCAGGACGAGCACGCGACCGAGGACCAGGACGAGCACGCGACCGAGGACCAGGACGAGAACGAGGTCGGCCTTTCGCCCCGCTGATTC
>SKNI01000073.1 GCA_007120615.1 Myxococcales bacterium
AAATTTTGACTCTCAGGCCATCCAACAAAATTATCTCCGAGAGTCGGCCGATGAGGCGGGAGAGGGCAATATGCTCTACGGCTCGGTGGGAGAGAATATCGGATACCTTCGCCTGAGCACCTTGAGCGGGGGGCACGGGACGGGAAGCCGCCTCGGTGGTTGGGTAGAAGATATCGACTTTGTTCTCGAGCAATTCTCAGAGAAAGACGGGTTAGTCCTGGACCTGAGAAATAACGGGGGGGGGAGAGCCTATAATACGAAATTTCTGGCCTCCCGGTTCGCCACCGAGAAGATACCCTTTGTGGTCACTCGTAGTAGAAACGGTCCCAATCACGATGACTTTTCGGCCCCTAAGACCTGGTATATTACGCCCTTTGACGGCCCTATTTTTCATCGGCCGGTGGTGATCTTGACTAACCGCTATAGTTTCAGCGCCGCCGAATGGTTAACGCTGGCACTGCGCGAATTTGATCACGTCACCCATATGGGAACCCATACCGGAGGGGGGTTGGCGATGTTTTTGCCTCGAGAATTGCCCAACGGCTGGACCCACACCGTTTCGGTTCAGGATACCCGCAGTCCCGATGGTCGGTCTTTTGAGCGGGTTGGGGTCGCCCCACATCACTTTCTGGAGATCGAGGAAGAGGACGAGCTCGACGGTCGGGATACGATTCTGGAGGAGGCGATCAAATTCTTAAACAGCCAGGCTCGGTAGCCTGAAAAGACTCTTAATCTCTTCGAAAAGAGAGCCCCATACCAACGGACCAGCCCTCGGCGCTATTTCGAGAGTAGGGCGTGAAATAACTGTCGAATTCGATCGCCAGAAGGTCGGTGAGAGGCCAGAATACGGAGGGACCCACGGTGATGTAGGATTCGCTGATCTGGTCCTGTTCCAGGGCAATGACCCCGGAAGTGCCCACAGCCAGGATGAAGGTATCCATCACATTATAGCCGACCTGAGCAAGGGTGACGATCCCATCGGAATACTCAGGGACGACGGTGTCGCCAAAGGTCCAGCTGGTTCGGTGCTGGTACCCGGCGTCCAGGTAGAGATAAAGAGGGATGTTGGAGAACCCTCCTCCTGCAGATAACCAGAGGGAGAAATCAACCTGCTGGCCTCCACGAGCCGGGGTCTGAGGGGTAGCTGGCTCCCCGTAGAGAGGAATTTTTGTCTCCAGTCGTATCGAGGTCGGAAAGGCCAGATCCAGGGGTGAATGCTGGACGGCGAATCGGGCGTCTCCCATTCCAAAGTCGGAGAAGGTCTCGTTTCCCGGAGTTGTTCGGGCATACATCAGTGGAATATAGGCCTGCAGATGGAGATCGTCCCAGACGCCTACTTCGGCGTACCCATAGGTGGTGGCGCTAAGGTAGTCGGTTCCCGAGATCAACAGTCCGCTGCCCGTGCGATGAGAGGTCGCTCGGTAAAGACTTTCGCCAATCTTGACGTAATATTCGCCGGCGCTCTTGGTCCATGGACCGGCTTCTGCAGGTGTTGGGAGCGTGAAAACGAGGATGGCGAGGACGAAAGGGAATAAACCCAACCGGAGAACTAGGGATTTGGTCATGATGGTGTCACAGTAAAAAAGAGAAATGCGTCTACTAACGGGTTAATGAGGTTGCTGGCAGGGACTATATATCGCAGACGACCAGATCTAACAACTCGTCACCCCGGTCAAATTCATCCATGATCGCCTGAAGTTGGGCTCGGAGGTCGACCAGCGTTTCATCGCCATTGTCAGGGGCGTTGGGACCTTCCTGCACACAGATAAACTTTTCAGCGCCACAGGCATCGAAGGATTCGCAATATTCATTTCGAGCGACGTCTTGAAGATGGGCCGCGCCGTAATGAACCTCGCCGTCGATGAAAACCAATTCCACGTCCTGCGAGCGGCTGTCGATCACCGCCTGGTAGGGATCATCGCCATTTCGCCCGAAGATGGCAATATCAGCGTGAAAACCGGGCTCCAGACGTCCGATATAGGCATCGAGCCCCACCGCATCGGCTCCCTCATGGGTGGACATCTGCCAGATGCGCTTGGACGTCAAAAGGTCGATATTCTGATCGCGGCCGTATTCGATAGCCACCCGCATCTCTTCGAGCATGTCGTAGGCTCCGGAAACGGTCCAGTCCGGGCCCAGACCGGTGACGATTCCCAACTCCAAGATCTCTTCGATGGGCGCGGTCACCCCGTAGAGAGCCAGGTTGCTTGAGGGAGACCACACAATTCGGTTATTGGTCTCGTAGACTAGCTCCAATTGCTCCGAGGTCAGCGCGACGGAGTGAATGAAGAGTCCGGTGCCGTATTCCAGAAGGGAGACCCCGGCATGCCGGTTCTCTCGTTCATCGATCCCGGTATAAGAGGGAAACTCATTTTCGATATTATTTCCCTGATATCCCTCGGCCATGTGAATCGCAAAACGGGTGGTGGGATTCTCGGTATCCTCAAAGGACGCGATGAGGCTTGCTGCCTGGTCATCGTCGAAGTCTCGAGTCGAGGCGATGGTGGTTCGCATGTGGTTATAATCGAGGTGGTGATAGCTATCGGCGTTGCGAACTCCGTTGATAAAGCAGCGCCGAATCGGGGTCTGTCCCTGCACGGTTGTGGTGGCGTGAACCAGAGAGCGCATCTCTCCCCACTGGGCCCCTGAGCAGGTGGAGTTATGGTCGGTTCCCGAGACGTTCTGACTGTAGGGAGCTACATGCTCTCTATAATCAGAATTACTCCGCCACTGGTAGCGGTTCTCAAACGACATATTCGGCAGCCAGGGGGGTAAGAAATTATAGTGAATATGATTGTGCGCATCGATGAGGCCTGGAGAGATCACACCTTCGGATTCGATGATCGTAAAGTCACCCTCGCCGGCCTCATCGGAACAATCGGCGGCAACACAGGTGATTAGCTCTCCGACAATCAGGACCTCGCCGGGGTCGATTATGGAATCGCCAGCGAGCACGGTCCCCCGTAGGAGGAATCCGTCACTGCCAAGATTGGCCAGAACCGGTGGGTCTACGGCTTCGCTCTCGGCGCCCAGTGGAATATCGGCGTCGGAGTCTGCGTCGGGCTCGTCGGCATCGGGTTGATCAGCGTCCGGTTCCTCGACGTCGGAGTCGCTATCACCGGGGTCAACGTCATGTCCGGCATCTTGCTCAATGGGGACGTCGGTATCGGACTCCGTAGGTATCTCCCCGGTGCTGCACGCAGACAACAGGAAAAATCCAACCAATGCTAATACCCGGTAGCTAGTGATGCTCATTATCTAATTCTCCCATCGAGGTAAATGTCTTTACCACCAGATAATAGAGGTTTATGGCTTGTGTGAAAACAAGTCTTTGCAAGAAGGTTGCATTTGCTGGGGCAGGGGGGCTGCCTTTGTGACGGTTTATGTATATTTTATAACCAGTTAGTGATGTTTTTGGACGTTTGGTAAAACGGCTGCGATTCATCGCTTTTATCGTGATATTCTGCGAGAGAAATACCGTCGCACCATTGAGAAGCCGTTCTTCTCGTGGCATGGTGGTGGTCGAGGTGAGGAATTGGATAGGCCGCGGAGAGGAACGAAATATCTGTCATGAGTGAGCGCTCCAGGGGTCGAAAAGTGCGGGGGTCCAGCAAAGTCTTCGCCGGTCGTTATACCTATGTCAAACCCTTGGGGCGAGGCGCAGGCGGGTCGGTTTATCTGGCGGAGGACCTCCGAGAGAAAAATCGGGAGGTCGCCCTCAAGGTCTTGTCGGCGGAGGCCTGTGAGACGGTGCAGGGAAAGATGCTCCGCCGGGAATTCGAGATCTTATCGAAGTTGGATCATCCCAATCTGGTGCGGGTCTATGATTACGGAAAATTACCCGACGGCGGGGTATTTCTGGCCGAAGAATATATCGACGGGTTTAGTCTTCAGGACGCGCGGGCACTTCTGGAGCCCGCAGCGCTGATCGATTTGACGCTCCAGCTTCTTCATGGGCTGGCTTATCTACACGCGATGGGGATGATTCACCGCGATATCAAGCCGGCCAACGTCATGCTCCTGTGGCTCGATGATGCGTCGGCCCGGCCGATGGTAAAGCTGGTTGATTTCGGTCTCTCCAGCATGGACCCGAAGCGAGATACCCTGCGCGGTGGCACTCGATCCTATATGGCGCCCGAGGTCATTCGCGGAGAAAAGGGGGAGCGCCGCTCCGATCTCTACAGCCTGGGAGTCACGCTTTATTATGCCCTCTGCGGAGTCCTCCCTTTTGGTCCCCGCACCAAAGAAGATCCCCCGCCCACGGAGGAGGATTTTCGTCCTCCCGATCCGCATCGACTCAACACGGAAGTACCCCTGGAGTTGAGCCGATTTACCATGGCCTTGTTGCGCCAGGTGCCCGACGTTGACTACGCCGATGCCGGTGAGGCGCTGCAGGCGCTGGCCGCCGATGCCGGTGCCCTCGATGAGCGTTCCGTAGGACGGATGGCCAATTCCCTGGATCTGGCAGCGGCCCCCGTAATTCGAGGCTATTTCGAACGAGGAGTGCTCTCCCGCCGAATTGAGGAGGACGATCTGCTGGTGGAATGGCTGTCGATGAACGACGGCCCGGCCATGGGGCAATTATATCTGATTCGCGGGGAACCAGGCATTGGTAAGAGTCGTCTGCTTCAAGATGTGCAGGCATCTTCCAAGCTCAGCGGCCATATCGTTCTCTTTCATCGTTGCGGGGACGATACCACTCCCTACGGACTTCTTCTGGCGATGGTGGAACAACTCGTTGAAGTCGCCAGGAGTCAGGATGTCATCGCCATCGAGAGATATAATACCGCTCTTCATTGCCGCCGGCTCCTGAGTAAATTGGGGTTTACCACCCCCGGTGACAACGTGGCGGCCTACGTAGAACAGGCATGGATGCGTAAGGCAATTGAAGACGCCGTCTCCATGCTCTCTCCCGGGCAGGTGGTCTTCTTTATCGATGACATCGACCGGGCCGACGATGCGTCGCTGGAGATCATCACGGAGTGGTTTCGGTCCGTGAAATCCCAACATCGGCCAAATGTGGTGGCCACAGCCAAAAAAGGGGAGGTCTACTCCCGGCTTTCGCGGGGAGAGGGCGTTCAAATTCTCCCCATCGAGGGAATTAATAAAGCGGACGTCAAAGCGTTCTTCTGCGAGCAACTGGGAATCTCTGGTCTGAGTGATGCCTGGCTGGAATCGGTAGCACTGGCGTCCCAGGGAAGGCCGGCCTATATCGAGGAATTATGTCGATATCTGATCGATACTGGGATGCTGCGGCGGGCCACGGCAAAGAAGTGGTCTGCCCGGGTCAAGGATATCGAGGCTGCTGGCGTGCCCGGCTCGCTGAGAGAGTCGTTGCGTCGAAGAGTCACCTCGGTAGGAGCAGGAGGGCGGGAGTGTCTGGAGTTATTATCTCTTCTGGACCGGCGGCTCGCCTGGAAGGACGCTCGCAGCTTGTTGAAAAAAGGTGGAAGCTCCTCGGAGGAGGCGGAGCGAACGTTGCGGACCGTCAACTGGCGGCATCTGGTCTCGTTGAACCTGACGACCGGTGGCCGGTATATCGAGGTCATTCATCGAGAATTGACCACGGTGGTCGCCGATATGCTCAGCCCCGAGTGGCGACGAGCATTGCATCGGCGAGTCGGGGAATTGATCGCCGACCAGTGGAAGAGCGGTCGCGGAGACGCAGGGGAGGCGGCCAAACATCTCAAGAAAGGTGGACGTGACGAGGAGGCAGCGCCGTTTTTCGAGATTGCCGGCGATGTTGCTCACCAGGCCGCAGACTGGGAACGGGCGGTGGCCAATTACCAACTCAGCCTCGAGGGTATAGACGATCCCGCTGCCAGGGCGCTGCTTACTATCAAACTGGCCCGTACGTCTCTGGCATTTTATAAACCCGTAGATTGCCGCCGCTATCTCAAAAAGGCCGTGGAGCTGATCCCATCGATCTCGTCATCCTGGCTTATCTACCGTGTCTATCTCGACGCCGGGCAGATGGAACTGGCCATGGGCTCCTCCGATGCATCCCGGGGGTATCTGGAGAAGTTGCAAAGAGGACTTCCGGAGCTGGCGAGTTCCATGGAAGCGATGGGCCTCGACGGAGCGCTGCTGGTTTCCCACGGTCGATTCAATGCGGCGAATAAATTATTCGCCCGATGTGTAGAGTTATACGAGGAATTTGGCACCATCGAGGACCGGGCCAGCGCGCTTCGAGATCAAGCTCACCTGGACGTCGTCGAGGGGCGGGCGGCTGATGGGCTGAGACAATATGAAGAGGCCCTGGGTTTGATGGAGTCTGTGGACAACCCGGCCGTGATGGGATCGATACTCGGGGACTACGGGGCGGATTTGCGACGTATTGGGAGCCCGGTGGAAGCCCGGGAGGTCCTTCAGGACGCGTTGACGTATCACGTCAGGGGATCGTCACCCCAGCAATTTGTGGAGGCTCTCTTTCAACTGGCCTGGACGCTGACCGATATGGGTAGTTCATCGACCGCGCGAAGTCGGGCCAATGAGGCCTATCGCTTCGCCCAACTGCTGGGTCATCAAGCCTACGAACAGAAGGTGGCCCTTCTTCTGGGCAGTCTGATCTTAAAGCGCCGAAATGAGCGGGATACTTCGGCCGATCGGATCGAGCGAGTCGTGGAGGCCTTTGAACGTCGAGACGATTTTGTCGTCGACCGCGCGGAAGTACTTATAGCGCTTGGGAAATTGATGATCAACCTCAAGCTCACCGATCAGGGACCAAAGGTTCTGCAGCGAGGCCGACAGCTGGCATTTCGCATCGGCGCAACGGGATTGCTTCCCCCCGTGCAAGACTGATCTCCCGCACAAAAGACCTACGATTACGATCGACCTCTCAGAAAAGATCTACGCACCTGGCGAGTAAATTATGGGTACCGATAAGAAGGGACAAGAATTGCGCATTGACGGGCTCCGTCTGGATTTTCAGGCCGACCCGGAAGAGTTGCCTCGAGAGGCGGCCCGTCGTCTCGGGGTGGCGCCGCAAGCGATCTCGGAGCTGACGGTAGTGCGCACCAGTATGGACGCTCGTGGACGACCGAAGCGGGTCTATAACGTGGACGTCGTGGTCGACGACGACAACCTCTCCAATCCGCTTCCCGGGGGAGTCCGTAAACGGCCGGACCCCTCGCAGCGGCCCCAAAAATTTGCCCCGAAGACCGACGAGCGAGTCGTGGTCATCGGCGCCGGACCTTCCGGGCTTTTCTGCGCCCACAGGCTCGCCGAAAGTGGTGTAAAGACTACGCTTTTGGACCGCGGTCAGCCGGTGGAGATTCGCGGTCGAGACGTCTCGGGGTTGATGCATCGCGGAGAGCTTAAACCGGACAGCAA
>SKNI01000604.1 GCA_007120615.1 Myxococcales bacterium
CGATGCTACGGCATCGCCTCGTTTCGACGACTTTGACCTCGTCACCCAGTCCTCGACCTCAACTAATCATCTTCACTGCGTCCATGTACTAAACCAGATTTACTCCGAAACCCGGAGTTTGTGCTTTGTGAGGTCGGCGTCTGCCCGCTTTTCCTCTCTCCAGATAGCGATGCTGGCTGTCGATCGGAAAAACGAACATCCATCCAACCTCACTTTGCCCAATTCTTAAGGTTTCGAAAGTAAATCTGGTTTAGTTAGCTTCCTCGAATTCGGCGTCGATGACGTCATCATCGTCGTCGTCATCATCGGAGCCTTCCGCAGCGCCTTCTGCTTGTGGACCTCCGGGCTGAGGACCGGCTGCTTCATACATCTGCTCGGCGGCCTGATGCATCAGCTGCTCAAGCTCGGTGACGATGGTTTCCATCGTATCGTAGTCGTATTCCTCGACCGCGGTGCGAAGAGCATCGATTTTCTCGGTGAGACCGCCCTTTTGCTCTTCCGGAATTTTATCTCCGGCCTCGCTCAGGGTTTTCTCAGCGGAGTGAAGCATGGACTCGGCCTTATTTCGAAGCTCAGCCTGCTCGCGCTTGAGTTTATCACCGTCGCGATGCTCTTCGGCCTCTCGCACCAGCCGCTCCACATCCTCCTCGTCGAGTCCACCGGAGGATTCGATTCGAATCTTTTGCTCTTTACCGGTGGCTTTGTCTTTGGCCGAGACGTGGACAATTCCGTTGGCGTCGATATCGAAGGTCACCTCAATCTGAGGTACTCCACGGGGAGCCGGAGGAATTCCGTCGAGGTTGAACTTACCCAGCGTCCGGTTATCTCCGGCCATCGGTCGTTCGCCCTGAAGGACGTGCACGGTGACCGAGGTCTGACTGTCGGTAGCCGTGCTGAACACCTCGCTCTTTTTGGTAGGGATCGTAGTATTGCGCGGGATCAACGCCGTCATGACGTCGCCCTGCGTTTCGATTCCCAGAGATAGCGGGGTGATGTCGAGAAGCAAGACATCACTGACGTCGCCGCTGAGTACGCCTGCCTGAACGGCCGCGCCTCGAGCCACAACTTCGTCGGGATTAACGCCCTTATGGGGCTCTTTCTCGAAGAATTCAGTGACTTTCTTCTGAACCAGAGGAATTCTGGTCGAGCCACCGACGAGAATCACCTCATCGATGTCGGAAGGAGACAGGTTTTTGTCATCCATTGCCTTTCGGCAGGGCTCCAGGGTGCGCTCGATGATAGGCTCAATCATCGCCTCCAACTTCGCCCGGCTGAGCTTCTGATTCATATGCTTGGGACCGCTCTCATCGGCCGTCAAAAACGGCAGATTGATATCGGTTTCCAGAACACTGGACAAGTCGATCTTGGCCTTCTCGGCGGCTTCTTTAAGACGCTGAAGCACCATCTTGTCGTCGGAGACGTCGATGCCCTTCTCTTTTTTGAACTCCGCGATCAACCAGTCGATGATGACGTGATCGATGTCGTCTCCACCAAGGTGGGTATCACCATTGGTGCTTTTGACCTCGATGACGTTTTCACCGACTTCGATCTCGCCGACTTCCAGAATCGAGATGTCGAAGGTTCCACCACCGAAATCGTATACGGCGATGAGTTCTTCTTGTTCCTTATCCAGCCCGTACGCCAGAGCAGCGGCGGTGGGCTCGTTGACGATACGCTTGACTTCCAGGCCGGCGATGCGCCCGGCGTCCTTGGTCGCCTGTCGCTGAGAGTCATTGAAATAGGCCGGCACCGTGATGACCGCTTCGGTGACTTCCTCTCCCAGATAACTCTCGGCAGCCTGCTTGAGCTTCATCAAAATCTTCGATGAAATCTCCGGAGGGCTGTGGCGATTGCCGCGAATCTCGATATGAGAGTCCCCGTTATCGGCCCGTACAATTTTATAAGGAACTCGCTTTTGCTCCCCTTTGAGTTCGGTGAACTTCTGGCCCATAAAGCGCTTGACCGAGAAGATGGTATTTTCCGGGTTGGTGATGGCCTGGTTTTTGGCCACTCGTCCCACCAGGACCTCTCCCTTGTCGTCGAAAGCAACCACCGAAGGAGTGGTGCGAGCGCCCTCCTGATTGGGGATGACTTTTGCTTCTTTTCCTTCCATTACGGCAACAACCGAGTTGGTCGTTCCCAGATCGATTCCAATCATTTTACCCATTTTTTACCTCTTCTGCTTCTTGAAGTTTCTAACTTTATAAGTGGTTACGCATCATCCGCGAGAATCTTGTGTTGGTTGGTTTTGAATCCTCCACATGGACCGTCGCGGTAATGCCCAGAACCGGGTCTGAGCGAATTCTAGGCACCGATCTTCGCAAGGCAAGCAATCCTTTCGGATCGGGGCCCAGATTATTTGGTGGCGGCCTTTGTCGCAGTGGCCGATTCACTGCTGGAGCTGCTTGAGGCAGCCTTCTTCGGGGTCGCGTCTGTAGAATTGGAGGAAGACTCAGAACCCGCCGGTGCCGGTTCACTGACTGGCACCGACGGTGTCGTCGATTCAGTGGCCGGTGAGGTGCTGGAGTAATTTTCTGCGTACCAACCTCCCCCTTTGAGCTTGAAATTTGATCGCGAGATCAAACGCCCTACCTCTTTCGACTCACAGGACGGGCATTTATCAGGATCGGGATCAGAAAATTGTTGAATCTCTTCGAAAACATGTCCGCAATCCGCACATCGATACTCATAGATGGGCATAATGCATACCTCCACTTTGCCAGGCCGCTGTAAGCAACTACTTCGACCGTAGGTACTTCCGTTTTGATTACATCTAAGGTGATTCCCGCAGTCCCACCGGGACCGACTTCGGTCAATGAGGTGAGCTCAGGAGCCGGCCCAACCTATACGCTGTTGTGCGATCGTCAAGCCCCCAAATCCCCGAGGCTCATTTCTCAGAGGGCTACCATCAGCCAGATTGTGTCGGTCCACTCTCCGATTCTCGGGGTGACCAGGCGCAGATAATACAGGCCCAGCCCCAGGAAAACGGCTCCGAAGACCGCTTTAATTCCTTCCATCCACCCTCCCGCTCGAGGCAGTCGATGGATCAATGAGGAAAAGGTTCCCAGCACCAAAAAGAGCAGCCCCATTCCCACCGCGAAAACGGTCAACAACGACCACCCCAGCAAAATATCTCCCTGCTGGGCCACATAGACCAGGATTCCCGCCACCACCGGCCCGATACAGGGTGCGGCGATAACCCCTGCCGCCAACCCCATCGCGAACGCCCCCAGATGACCGACACCGCCGATCTCGCTGAATCGCTTCTGCAGCGGCCCCGGAAGTCGAAAGTCATATACTCCCAGACAACCCAGGCCCAGAATAATGAACGTCAGAGCGATAAAACCCAGAAGCCAGACATTCTGCAAAAACCCTCCGAAGACCGTCCCCAGAAGGGCCGCCACCAGCCCCAGAAGCGAATAGGTAACGACGATTCCCGCGACATAGCTCAGGCTGAGGAAGAACCCCTCCCGCCTGGTCGCCGCCTGGCGGGCACCAAATACGCCGATCGTGATCGGAATCAATGGATAGATACAGGGCGACAGACTGGAGAGGATCCCGGCCCCGAAGACCAATAAGAAGAGAGCCCAGATTCCCCGCTCTCCCAGGGTTGCCTCCAACCACCCTTCAGCGTCCCCGTAGCCGTCACCGGCGAGTACGCTATCGAGGCGCTCCTCGAAATCATCGACCCCTACCTTTCCCTCAAAACTAGCTCCTCGCAAAAAAGCCCCGTCCGGCGTCTCAAAAGCGACCCTGGGTAGTCCGGAGACTTCAAAGCGGTGAATCGCAGTCTGGGTGTCCCCGTCGGCATTATCGTAATCCAACTTTACGGCCACGAACTCCGTCTCCAGCCGTTGCCGAATATGGGGATCGAGAAATACCTCCGCCTCCAACTCCTGACAGGCCACGCACCAATCGGCGGTAAAATCCACCATCAACGGTCGATTTGTCGCCTCGGCGATCTGGCGGCCCTCCTCGTAGCTCTCCACCCATTGCAGACTCTCGTCTCCTGGAGGAACCTCGGTCAGGGCATACATCGCCCCAAAAAAACCGAGCGCCAACATCGCAACACCGACCACCCGCCCCACTTTTTTTCGAAGGTCCATCTCAAACCAGGCGCTTCGGACCTCCATCACAGCCAGACCGACCATCGCCAGCCCGCAACTGGCGAGCACCATCGGCCAACGGGCCGCCTGGCCCACGTCCTGCCCGGCCCAACCCGTGGTTGCCACCGCCAGAAGTGCAATCGCCACCGCGATCGCCGCTGGCAGACCGGGGCGTCGGAGAATATATTGTTGTAGTAGACGTCGAATCATCAGACTCACTTTTTCAATCACCGCAAAGAGAATCAAATCCTACCGGAAATCCCCATGACCCAGAAGATATTCCGACTTCTCTCGCTTATGATGGTTGCATTCTTTTTGGTCTCGGCCGCAGGCTTTGCCGAGGCATCGGCCCAGAGCAGCCCTCTGAGCCGCGGTTATGTCGGCGTGGTGCTGGGCGATACCGACAGTCAGGACGGTGTTGCCATCGACACCGTACTTCGTCGGTCTCCTGCCTACGCTGCCGGGATAAAGGATGGCGACAGGATACTCTCGGTCAATGGCGAAGCGGTTCGAACTCCCGGAAAAGTTCAGACCCTCTTTCGCAGTCAGCCGGTCGGGAGAGTCCTCCTATTGGACATCGCCCGGGACGAAGAGACCCTGCGGTTCGAGGTCGGATTGACCGAGTCGCCAGCCTCCTCCGAAGTCCATCGCCTTCATCTTCAGGGCTTCGACGCCCCTGATATCTCTCTTCACGATCTCGACGGAGAGGCCATCGCGATAGCCGATCTCCATGACCGACCTGTCGTTCTGGAGTTCTGGGCGACCTGGTGCACGGTCTGCCGACAGGTCTCTCGAAAACTGGAAGAGGCCGTCGACGCCGCTCCCGATGCATTCCACGTGCTCGCCGTCACCAGCGAAGACGTCTCCACCGTCCAGGAGCATCTGACCACCCGGCCGATGAAGCTCGATATCGCCATCGACGATAAAAACCGGACTCACGACGCTTTTTTGGTCAACTCCTACCCACTGGTCGCAGTCATTGACACCGATGGCACCGTCCGCGACGTGGCGACCTCGCTGAGCCAGATCGACGAGATCATCGCCGCTCTCTCCGAACCAGACAGCCCTTCACAAAAAGAACGAGAGCCCGAGTCCGAAGATTGAAGATTGTCTCAGTCTCAGGGCTCGTCGACCAGGGTTTGAAAGGTTTCGAAGACATCCTTGCTGCGAAATAGCGAGAAGAGCCCGTCGAAACAACGGTGCAACTTCATTGCGATACGCCCTTCCTCATTCGTCAGCGACGCGCACCGTCCGGAGATCGATTGATCGCTGGTGTCGACGCCGTCCACATTATTGAGTCGCTCCCAGGCCACAACCTCAATGGAGAGGCCCGCCGTAACCTCTGAAAATCGTTCCAGATAGAGGCGCTGCTGTGCGTAAGAGGACTGCGATTCGATGGGCGTGGACACGCTGTAGAATACGATCGGCTTATCCAATCCATACAGGTGCGGAAGGCGTCGCAAGAATTGATAGGACCAGTCTTCCATCTCGCCGTGCAACGCCTGGCTTCGAAGGGCCACACCATCACCGATCTGGGCGAACGGCAAGATCACCTCCTGAAAGGCCTCATCGACCTCTTCTTCACCGAGCTCATCGAGCCGGGTCCCGCTCAACTGCGCAGCCACCGCCCCTGCAACATTCTCCCAGTGAAACCCGGCGCCTACCTTCGTATCCGGCGAGGCTTGATGAATCGCTTCAACGGCGGCTTCAAAAAACTCTTCGAACGCCTCCAATTGATCCCGGGAGACGCCCTCTTCGTATCCCGGTGCCTGGTAGAGTCGATCCATGGCGTCACCGACGATGATCCATTCCGGTTGATGATCACCGGCTACCGTTGCCAGCTGGGAGAGAAGACTCGATGACATATCCTCTCGATCAAAGCCGTAGGTCCCCTGGCCTTCCAGATTCGTTCCTTCCGCCAGGTTTCCATCCCAGCGAATGAGCCAGTCGCCCCGTTCGCGCCAGAAATCGACGACGAAGCTACGAGTTCCAAACCCCTGAGCCTGGCCGATCTCCAGCGCCCGGTCCAACTCCTCATCGAGATCGCCGGCGCGAAATTCCAGCCGGGCCGCGGCCGTCCCCGAGATCGAAAAATCGGCCGCACTTCGCACCGAAAAGTCGACGTTTTCCTCGCGAATTCGCTGGGAATTATACTCACCCACCACCGGAGCGAATTCATCGTAGCTTTTGACCCGAAAGAAAGCGTGCTCGAAAAACTCGGCGCTCTCTTGCATCGAATCTTCTCGATTCAAAGCCAGCCCCAGAGCGTCGCCGTGAAAAAGTCCCACGCCAACCTGATCGCTTTGCAATTGCAGCGGGGGCGCTTCTTCCAGTGTGGGAAATCGTTCCGGATCGTCGCCACATCCCATCGAAATAACAGCCCCCAGAGAAGCGAGCACCAACAGTCGCCTGCCAGGCGTTGCTCTTCGTATGTACATATCTTCCTTGCTCCACCTGCTCGACGGCCCCTGTCGGACCGTCGAGGAATACCTTCGTTTCAGTAAATGACCAGATCATCGTCGTCTTCTGGCGGAGCCGCCCGACGTGCCGGCGCACGCCTTCTGGGAGCAGCCTCTTCTCGAGGCGCCGAAGACGCTGCAGGAGCCGAGGACCTTGAGGAACTCTCCTCTGCTTCCTCTTCTTTCTTTTCTTCCCGCCCCAGATCGACCTCAATTGTCCCGACCAGACCATCCACCACACCGGCGTTGGGGTCGACGGCGGAAGTCTCCTGAAGAGCTTGCACTCGCGCGGAAACCTCGGCGTCATCTCGATCACTTCCGCCGAACTCTCGGTCCAGCTCCGCCAGACGCTCCGCGGTCACCAGATCACTAAATGACATCGTAAATGTCCCGTAGAATTCCCGGCGATCGTCGATCCTCAACTCACTTCTAGAGTCTTTAAAGACGGCCTGAATCACAGATTCTTCACCCATGACCTTGCCGTAATCCGTGGAACTCGGCCGACCATACCGCTGGGTCGCCTGATTCAAGAACGCCTCAAATCCCACATTGGAGATATAATCCTGTTCGTAAGCCACCACCAATTTGTAGAGTTTGCCGTCCAGGAAGAAATAATAGCGCTGAGCGATATCATCTCGCACGCGCATCACTGACTCGCCATTGTCGGAGGTGAACTCACCGGCGACGACACTGACCTCGAACCCCGTCCGAGAACCTTGCAGCTGAGTGTGACTGTCCTCAA
>SKNI01000484.1 GCA_007120615.1 Myxococcales bacterium
AGGATACGCAGCGTGGGGCCAGTATGGGCGGGGTCGACTTCACCATTCGCGCCATGATTCTACTGATGATTCTCAGCTTCGCCTTCACCGGTGCAGTAACTGCGCCGGCTTCGGGGGACGCCACCTTTCATTCCCCGGATTTTTGGATCCCCTACGGCGATGTTCATGCCGTCGCTGACGACGATGAATCCTTCTATATCGGCGGCGACTTTCGCCATGTCGGTCGGCCCACGGGCAGTTTCGGAACGGTCGATATTCTCACGGGGCGGTCGGTTCAGAATTGGCCGGTGATAGAAGGCGCCGTAAACGCGGCCGCCCCCGACGGAAAAGGTGGCTGGTTTCTCGGTGGCGAATTTGTGGAGATCGGCGGCGAAGAGGTCACGTATGTGGCTCATCTTTTGGCCGACGGAACCCTCAATCCGGCCTGGGCCGATGCCGAGCCCTATAGTTCGGTGCAGGCCCTCGTGGTTGACGACGAACGAGTGTACGTAGCAGGCCAACGCCTCCAGGCCCTCTCTCGGGAAGACGGAAAAGTCGACCCCAGCTGGACTCCCAGCCGAGAGCTCGTCGTCGAAGCCCTGGCGATGGACGACGAGCGGATCTACACCCAGATCGAAGATTCCCGGAGTGGCCGAACGGTCATCGCCCTCTCTCGCGACGACGCTACGATCATCTGGGAGCAGCGGCGCTCTTCGGGATACGGTTCCATCTACAATCGCTACGACCCCATCGTCGCCGGCGGGGGGAAAGTATATCTCGGCGGAACATCACTCGAAGCATTCTGGGCGGAAACCGGGGAACCCGTGGAGTCCTGGGATCCCCCCCGGCTGGTGCAGAGTTTTGACCATGAGGTTAATGACGGCATCTACGCCCTTGCCTTCGACGGCGACCGCCTGTACGCCGGTGGAAACTTCTACTTATACGAGGAGCTTCAACCAGCCCGTTTGCATTCAGAGCATGGCTACGAGCTTGAGCCTCCCTCCTACCACAGGCCGCCCCCGCCGGTGAGTCTCGCCGCATTTTCCGCCGAAGACGGAACACTGGACGACGACTTCAGGGTCACACTCTCTGGCTCCGTGACGGCGCTCGCCATCCTGGAAGACGTCATCTATACAGGCGGCGATTTTCGATTCATCGACGGAGAATCCCGCCCGGGACTCGCCGCCTTCTCCACCAAAAATGCCGAGCTGATTCAGGAGTGGGACAGTGGCGTCATGAGAATCAAACCCGTTCAAAGAGGCCAACGAGGAAACAAGATCCGAACTCTTATGATCGGGCCAATCTCCATCGCTGTGGGCGGCTTCTTCGACAGCGTGGGCGGCGAGGTGCGGGAAGGACTCGCTGCAATCTCCAAGTACGATGCCAGTCTGCGCGAGCACGGAAGCCGGGAGGGAGTCCGCGGGGCAATAAAATCCATGATCGCCCGAGACGGCCGGCTTTATGTCGGTGGTGCGTTCAAAACCACCTACGGCTCCGGGACGGAAAACCTCGCCAGCTTTTCCACGGACAACGGCAGTCTGATCCGCGACTGGAACCCCGAAGGAGTCGACGGACCGGTCGAAGTGTTACAAGCAGACGATGAACGGCTCTACGTCGGCGGTTCCTTCTCCCGGGCCGGCACCGTGAGAATTTCAAACCTCGCTGCATTCTCCTTACATAGCGGCGAAGTCCTGCCCGCCTGGAACCCCAGAGGGGTCGCCAGCACGGTCCGCGCCATGGCGATCGATTCTTGTCGCCTCTATATCGGCGGCCGATTCTCCCGCGTCGGCGGCGAGGACCGCCAGAACCTCGCCGCACTCTCCAAAGCAGAAGGTCTGCTCATCGAAGAGTGGACGCCGGCGCGGCCCAATAACACCGTCACCTCCCTGGCAATCGCCGAAGAACAGCTCCTTGTGAGCGGGCGCTTCTCCCATATCGATGAGTTCGAAGAGCAAACCCTGGTGAAGCTGAATCGCCAGGATGGATCTTTCGTCGAGGCTGGACTGGATTGGTCCACCGTCGAGGAAAATCACCTCCTACGAATTCGCCGCTTTGACAGACACTCCTGGGGTCATCAGCCCGGTTCCCTCGTCGTGACCGATGACGCCGTCTACCTGAACGTAGATTCCCGGAGTCCCCATCGGACTTCCCGTGATTTCTGGTCCGTTTCTGCAATAGAGCGAGATAGCGGCGCCTTTCTTCCCGATCATGAGCTCACCAATCAACGTTCCACGCGACTCTTCAGCGGCGGCTTTGCCTGGACAATCGGCGCCGAGGCGATGCCCCGGAAGCTCGGCCAGATTTCTCCTCGGCCAGCCCAGAGCTGCCCCACCGTTGACCCTCCTCAAAGAGTCGCACATCCAGATCTATTCACCCCGGATCGTGAAGATGAGATTCTCGACGGACGGTGGCTTCCCTTTGGCGAAGTGAAGGCCCGCGCAGAATACGGCGACCGGACCTATATGGCTGGAGACTTTGAATTTGTCGGACCTGAAACGGGCTCCTTTGCAACCCTTGGGGTTACCGATGCCGAACCGGACGGCCAATGGCCTTCCGTGGAAGGCACGATCAAAGCCATCATCGCCGACGGGGAGGGAGGTTGGTTCATCGGCGGTGAAATCACCTCCGTCGACGATGTCGCGGTCCAAAACCTCGCTAGATTGCGAAGTGACCTAAGCCTCGACACAGATTGGACCTCCGCGGGCGTACCCGGTCCGATTCATGCCCTCGCCATCGACGAAGACAGACTCTACGTGGGCAGTGCCGGCGACGGCGAAGAGCACAAGCTCGTGGCTTTTTCCCTTCAAGACGCAAGCCTCGACGAGGGTTGGCCCGCCGCCAGACCTGACGGACCGGTCCACGCTCTACTCGTCGACGAAGACAGACTCTACGTGGGCGGCAGTTTTTCCGCCATCGGGCGGACCCGCCGCGACAACATCGCCGCTCTTCACCGAAGCTCAGGCCGCCCCGTCCAAGAATGGATCTTCACCAGCTTCGTCGGTCCCGTCCACGCCATCGTCGCTAACCAGGACTCCATCTTTGCCGGTGGCATCGGTGGAGAGTCCTCGCGACACCCGAATCGACACGATAACTCGGGAGATCGGGCCCTCGTCGCCCTCCAAAAAACCGACGGCCGCAGAAAGCCCGACTGGGTCAATTATTGGAACTCGAGAGCTGCCATCTACGCCCTGGCCATCGACGGAGACCGTCTCTATCTCGGCGGTCACCACGGGGCTTCGACGCGGCGCATCGGAGGAAATCTTCGAACAATACGCCATCCTTCCCTTGTTGCGATCTCCGCCGTCGACGGCGTCACCGACACCGACTGGAGTGCGAGCTCCGTCGACCAGCCAGTCCACTCCCTGGCCGTCGCCGACGGCCGGCTCTACGTCGGCGGGCAATTCCTCGCCATCTCGCCAACCACAGGTGACCCCATCGAGAGTTGGACCCCCCCAGCAGCAAATGGGTCGGCTCTGGCCATCGCAATCCAGGGCGAACGTGTCGCAGTGGGCGGAGATATGACAAGCACCGGAGGCATCCCATTTCCAGGGCTTGCCGCCTTCACACGAGACGGCGAGTCCTTGATCGCAAACTGGAATCCCGAGCCCATCGAGAGACCGATCAACGCCCTCGCTGTCGACGAAGACCGACTCTACGTGGGAGGCCGCGAACTCCGAGCACTCTCCCGACGAGATGGCCGCTTGCTGGAGAATTGGGACGTCACCGTCACTCATCACGGGTACGATGACCCCCTTCCACACACTGATGATCACCATGATTACCTTCGACGAAGGAGGGTCACCGCACTGGCCACCGACGGAGAGCTCCTTTATCTCGGCGGCTATTTCTCCCACGTCGCAGGTCATCCCCGTCAGGGGCTGGCAGCACTCCACCTCGACGACACAAGAGTCGTCGACGGCTGGAATCCGAAACTGACCCACTACGAATGCGAGGGACACGACGGCGAACGGTGTTACGCCACACCCTATCGAGTTGACACCATCACCATCAGCGGCAACAGACTTCGAATCGATGGACAGTATACGCAGATCAACGACGAATACGGGGATACTGTCGATACCCCTTGAGTGACTCTATCCACCTTATTTAAATGCGGAGCGCGGACGTCCCCGTCTGTTCATGGGACACATCGGTAGCAGATACTGATAGCGCGGGTATTTGATTTACTTCTTAGTGGTCTGTTGGGTCGGCACGCTGCGGGTTCGCGTCGGTCTGATCCCCCAGGCAAGCCTGGGGGTTGGGCGGGAGCTGGGCTACGCAGGTGGCTGCGGCGTCAGGCGTTGGTGGGGGAATCAATATAAGACTTGCGATCATCGCCTACTTTTTGCCTCCGCTCCAACTACGGTGTCTTTGGCGCCGAGGACATCCATGTCCTCGCCAAACAAAAAAAGCGCTTTTTCTACGGCGATGACAGAGATGTCATCGGCGCCAAACTCTGTATAGCGGTTGCGGTAGATCGCATTCATAAATATCTTTCGTCCGATGTGTCCCATGAAGAGCCGGGGACGTCCTCGCTCCGTGAGGGTATGGTGGCCTGCTGATGAAGTATGGTTCATACTGATTGGTAGCGATGGAAAGGGTTGAGGTGATGACTGAGAATTCTACAACTTCGAAGCTGGCGGCGGAACTTACACAGACTGCCCCCATCGAGGAGCCGTCGAGCATCATCAAGGCTGACGGGGATCGAATCGTCGTCATCGTCGAGGGACGAGCGGCACCACGGCTCCACTCGTCGATGGTGACGGGGTTTATCATCTTCCTTGCTTCGGCGTTTATCTGTCCCGGAATCGGTCTGATGGCAGTCGTCCTACTGCCCGTCGCCCTGCTGGTCCTCGTTGTCATTTTTGCGATACGACCAGATATATTGAAGCGCCCTGAGAACACTCAAGCCTTGGTCATTGCCGACGACCAGATTCGGATCTACGAGGGATGCCCACGAACATTCGACGTCAGCGATGATGATGACGAGTCCCTCATCCCGGCGGTGGTCATGCCACGCGAAGCGGTGAAGAAAGTGGCGATTCGGCCCCCCGATGACAAAAAAGACCTGTCGGCAGCCATCGAAGTCTTCGATGAAAAGGGGCTGCACTTCGAATTCGCCGCAGGTCTGGTGGACGCCGAAGAGGACTACGATGGATGGGCCGAACTGGAGTGGTTGTCCGGATTGCTCGAGGGTTGGCTTTTATCGCCGAGATGAGGCGGGCATAGATTCCACAATGAGATCGAGGATAAAATGACCGACGAAATAGCACTGGATTTACCGAGTTACGATGAACTCTGGGACTACGCAGACCCACAAGCCACGGAGCGCGTCTTTCGGGAGTTGGAGGCCCTTTATCCGCAGAATGAGGCCCAGTCCTGGCGGCTGGAGCTTCGCACCCAGATCGCGCGAACCCTGGGATTGCAGCGCCGCTTCGACGAGGCCCATGCCTTGCTCGACGAAGTAGACGAAAGCCTGCCCCCATCAGACTCCATCGCCGGGCTTCGCTCTTCCCTGGAACGAGGCCGCCTGCATCGTTCCACCGGCAATATATCGGCATCGATACCCCTCTTCGAAAAGGCATGGCACACCGCACAAAAGCTCGATCACGACCCACTCGCCGTCGACGCCGCCCATATGCTCGCCATCGTGGTAGAAGGCGAAGATGGGCTTGGCTGGCATGAGCGAGCCCGGTCGCTGGCCACCACTTCCTCCGATCCCGGAGCGAATCGATGGCTCGCTTCGCTGGCCAATAATCTGGGCTGGACCTACCACGGACTGAAGCGCTTCGAGGACGCTCTGGACTGCTTCGAGCAGGCCCTAACACTCCGCGAAGAGAAGGGCGACCCCGAAGCGATCCGCGTAGCCCGCTGGTGCATCGGGCGTTGTCTCCGCTCCATGGACCGACTCCCCGGAGCGCTGGCCGTCCAACGCCGGCTCCTCGATGAATATACCGAAGCCGGCGAAGAGTCGGGATATGTGCACGAAGAGCTAGGGGAGTTGCTCTTGGTCACGGATGCGGCCGAAGAAGCGCGACCCCACTTCAAAAAGGCCTCCCAAATCCTCAGCAAAGACGAGTGGCTACAAGAGACCGACGCCGATCGATTGGCGCGATTAGAGCGGCTCGGTGGATAGTCCTATCCCCAACAACCACAATAGCCCCAACAAGTCTCAGAACATGCCCTGCCGGGATTGACATTGATGCCCGCCGGCATACATTTATGTCTCTGTGATTATATTGAATTTCAATGGCGAGGCGGATCGATGACAAAGCGGAGGCGGCGGAGAAAGGAGGCGGGGGGGCGGAAGTGGGAAGTGGGGCCTGTGACGCCGCCGGAGAGCATTGATGAGGCCGGCATAGCAGATTTGATCTTCATCTCGGAGAATACGTCGGGGACGATCATCGCACAGGATATCGTTCCGCGCCCGGCCCTGCCCGAAGAGGTTCGCGAGCTCGTCGAGGACGCCTTTCGAAATACCATCTTAATCAAGCGACCCCGGCGGATCGCCGTCGTCGGCGAGGACTATTTTAATGAGGTGAAGGCCTCGCCGGAGCTCGAGGGCGCCACCGTGGTTCATGAGCGAAACCCCCTGGCGCTGCCCCTCCTGCGAGAGGAGATGGAGCGCTCCGCTCCTATGATCTCCGAGGGTAACCTCATTGGAGCCCGTGAGCATAAAAAGGAGATCGCCGGGCAGGCAGCACGTCTCAACCGCCTCGCGCCCTGGGAGGTCTTATACGACAGCGAACGCCTGAAGCTCGACGGTGAGGGCATCACTCATCCTATCGTCTCCGTCCTCGGAGCCATGGGCGAGGTATTCGGCGTCACCTTCTTTCGCAGCGAGGAGGAAACCACAGAATTCGAAGAGTTCGGACGGGAGATCGAGTTCGGCGCCATTCGTCCCGAATCATTGGCCGCCCTGGACGTGATGACCTTGTGGCTGGAGACCGAAGAGGATTTCGGCGATCTCGGCGCCGAAGCCGCCCGGCGCCAGGGCCTGGCCGTTGATGACGAGCGCTATCCCCGCGCCTTTTGGCTTCGGCCGGGAGCGGAGCAGCCCGATCTTCGAACTGCCGAGGAGAGTCGGCGGTTCCTGCTTCATCTCGAGGCGCTGGCCGCCGCCCTGGAGGCCATAGCCGAGTCCGACGATTCTGGCTGGCCGCCCTTGGAGGAATGGACCGCTGAGGTTGCGCTCTCTGACGGAACAAAGGTTTCCATCGCGCCGGCTCCGGCAATCCTTGAACGGATTACGCTTCGAAAGATTCTACGCATGCGCATCAGCCTCGACGATATCGAGCCCGA
>SKNI01000555.1 GCA_007120615.1 Myxococcales bacterium
AATGCCATCTCAAAGGTGTCATCGATTCCCATGCATTCGCCGGTGGAGCGCATCTCCGGCCCAAGAACGATGTCGACCTCGGGGAATTTATTAAAGGGGAAGACGCTCTCTTTGACGGAAAAATAAGGTGGGATTCGCTCGGTGTTAAAGCCCATATCGGGGAGCTTTTCGCCCACCATGGCGCGGGCAGCGAGCCTGGCCAGGGGGACCCCGATGGCCTTGGACACAAAAGGAATGGTGCGGCTGGCTCGAGGATTGACCTCGAGGATATAGACATTTCGGTCCTGAACGGCAAATTGGACGTTCATCAGGCCGACGATTTCCAGCTCTCGCGCCAGATCGAGGGTCTGACGACGAATCTTTCGAACAATGACTTCCGGAAGGTTATAGGGGGGCAGGACCGACGCAGAGTCGCCGGAGTGAACGCCGGCCTCTTCGATATGCTCCATGATCCCGCCGATGACCGCCGTTTCTCCGTCGCTGACACAATCGACGTCTACCTCCACCGCCCGATTGAGAAATCGGTCGATGAGGACGGGGTTGTCCAGGGATTCGGCGCGGGCGCGAAGAAAGATCCGGCGAAAGCTGGTCTCATCATAGACGATCTCCATGGCCAGGCCGCCGAGGACGAAGCTGGGGCGAACCATCATCGGAAAGCCCAGTTGTTTGGCGACCTCCTGGGCCTCCTCCCAGGTGTTGACCGAGCGAGCTTCGGGCTGGCGAAGCTCGAGCTTCTCGATGATATCATTAAAGAGCTGGCGATCTTCTGTCCGGTCGATGGCGTCGGCGTCGGTTCCCAGGACCGGGATGCCGAGGTCCACCAGATCTCGAGCCAGCTTCAGGGGAGTCTGACCACCGAATTGAAGGATCACGCCTTCCGGTTGTTCCGTGTCGATGATGGCGAGGACGGTCTCTAAGGTGAGAGGCTCAAAATAGAGGCGGTCGGAGATATCGTAGTCCGTGCTCACGGTCTCGGGATTGCAATTGACCATGATCGTTCGATAGCCGGCCTCTCGCAAAGCCAGGGTGGCGTGGACCGAGCAATAGTCGAATTCGATTCCCTGGCCGATGCGATTGGGACCGCCGCCGAGGATCATAATCGCCGGTCGGTCATCAGGGTCGGACTCACACTCGCCGGTTTCGTAGGTGGAGTAAAAATAGGAGGTCACCGCCTCAAATTCGGCGGCGCAGGTGTCGACCTGTTTGAAGACCGGCTGGATGTGGCTGTTTTGGCGAAGGGTTCGGACCTCTTGTTCCGTCGTATCCAACAGGCTCGCGACATCGACGTCGCTGATGCCGAGGCGTTTTGCCAGAAAGAGGATCTCCGGCGGAAGGGCTTCGTCTGGCTTTTCTTGAGAGTGAGCCCGGATTAATTCTTCACATTCGATGATGCGATGAATCTGATCGAGAAACCAGAGATCGATATCGGTATGAGAGGCGATCTCCTCGACGGTGATCCCGTGGCGAAGGGCCTCAAATACGTACCAGAGGCGTCGGGGAGTGGGGCGACGAAGGAGAGGGGCGAAGAATTGAGCGACTTCGGCGTCATCGGCGTCGGCCGCAGGGAGCTCCAGATCGTCGGGCAATAATCTGGCGTGGCGGACCTCCATGCTTCGAATCGCCTTTCCCAGTGCTTCGGGAAAGGTGCGACCGATGGCCATGGCTTCCCCCACCGACTTCATCTGGGTGGTGAGGGTGTCGGAGGCGGCGGGGAATTTTTCGAAGGTAAACCGGGGGATCTTTACGACGGCGTAGTCGATCATGGGCTCAAAGGCCGCGGCGGTCTTTCCGGTAATATCATTGAGCAGTTCATCAAGGGTGTAGCCCACTCCCAGAAGGGCTGCGATCTTGGCGATGGGATAGCCAGTCGCTTTACTGGCCAGGGCCGAGGAGCGCGATACCCGGGGGTTCATCTCGATGACCACGCGGCGACCGGTTTTGGGGTCGACGGCAAATTGGATATTGCAGCCCCCGGTCTCCACGCCCACGGCGCGAATGATCTCGATGGCGTCGTTTCGCATCGCTTGATATTCGCGGTCCGTAAGGGTCTGAATTGGAGCGATCGTGATGGAGTCGCCGGTGTGGATCCCGAGAGGGTCGAAATTTTCGATGCCACAGATGATGACCACGTTGTCATTGCCGTCGCGCATCAACTCCAGCTCAAATTCTTTCCACCCTAAAAGACTCTCGTCGATGAGGACCTCGCCTGTGGGACTTTCCGAGAGAGACCATTCTACGTATTCGGCGAATTCATCGCGGTTATAGGCGATATTTCCGCCGCTTCCACCCATGGTGAAAGAAGGGCGCAGAATGGCCGGAAAGCCGATCTCTTCCTGGATCTTCCAGGCCTCGGCCATGGATCGGGCGATTCCACTCTGGGGCTGCTCGATCCCAATCCGGGTCATGGTTTTGGAGAATTCTTCTCGGTCTTCGGCGCGATGAATCACCTCGGGGATGGCTCCGAGCATCTCGATTCCGAGCCTGTCGAGGGTGCCGTCATCGTAGAGTGAGATGGCGATATTGAGAGCGGTCTGCCCACCCATGGTGGGGAGCAGTCCATCGGGGCGTTCTTTCTCCAGGACCCGGGCGACGAATTCGGGAGTCAGGGGCTCGATATAAGTAGCATCGGCCAGCTCCGGATCGGTCATAATGGTGGCGGGATTGGAGTTGACCAGGGTGATGCGAAAGCCCTCGGCCTTCAACGCGCGAATCGCCTGGGTGCCGGAGTAATCGAACTCGGCAGCCTGCCCGATGACGATGGGGCCGGAGCCCAAAATGCAGATGGAGTTGATATCTTCGCGTCGTGGCATGGTCTCTCCTACAGGTGCCGGGGAAAAAGCTCGCGCTTCGGCGGGACTATGCCAGAGGACACAAGGATCGAAAAGTGTCCTGCAGGCGATCGGGTGTTATCGGAACCTGATTACCGATAACTCAGTCGTCGAATTCCCCGGCCTCCAGCCGATCCCAGTAGGAGTCGAGTGCGGCCTTGAGCTTCTTGGAGAGTAAGATCACGCCCAGGATATTGGGGAAGGCCATCGACAAGAGCATCAGGTCCGAGAAGTCCAGGACATTGTCGATGCTGGTGATGGCCCCGAGGAAGATGAAGAAGAGGAAGATGATTCGATAGATCATCGACTCTCTGGCTCCGAATAGAAAGGCCCAGCAACGCTCTCCGTAATAGGACCAGGAGATCATTGTGCTGAAGGCAAAGAGGATCACGGCGACGGACAACACGTAGGGGAACCACGAAACCACACTGCCGAAGGCGGCGGAGGTCAAGGCGATATCGTTTAAGCCGGCCGTCGCCGGATCAGCGTAGACTCCGGTGATGACGATGACGCTGCCCGTCATAAAGCAGACGATCAGAGTGTCGATAGCCGGCTCTAAGAGAGCGACAAAGCCCTCCCGAACCGGTTCTTTGGTCTTGGCTGCAGAGTGAGCGATCGCGGCCGAACCGATACCGGCTTCACTGGAGAAGGCCGCCCGGGTGATGCCGACGATGAGCACGCCCACCAGTCCGCCGAGGCCTGCCTGGGGGTTAAAGGCTTCGCTGACGATGGTGACGACGGCACCGGGAATCAGAGTATAATTGGCCATCAAGATATACAGGCAGGTCAATACGTAAATCACGCACATAAAGGGCACGATTTTAGAGGCCACTTTTCCGATTCGTTTGATCCCGCCGATGATGACCAGGCCCACCAATAAGACCATGACCATACCGTATAGCCAGCCGCGGTGTCCGATTCCACCGTCGAGGGGGGCGTTTATGACGTCGAGGTCGTCGACCGTAAACCACTCCACGTCGCGGCCGTCGACGCGGGCGAATTCGACGCTCGACAGGGTGCTGGCTTCGATATCGTAACGAGGACCGGCCTGGGCCGCGATGATATCAAAGGAGAGCGTCCACCTTCCGTCGTCTCGCTGCGTCCAATCGTCAAAGGTGACGCGGAGATCTTCGATCGGCGAAAATAGAAGAGGATCAGCCTCCGGCCCCCGAGGTGAAGGGGCATAAAAGCGCACCTGATGGCTGGGATAGCTCATCGAGATGCGGCTATCGTGGACCAGCGTGGCCTCTCCCGTGGATTGTTCGCCGGCGAGCCAGGGGACCAGAGTGGTGGAGGTCTGAAAGCTCTGATTGACCTGAAACATATTGCCGCCCCCGAAGGAGCCGCCGATGCACAAAATGGCGAAGATGATCGCCAGGTATTTTCCAAGGGTCGGTCGGCCGATCTCGGCCAGCCCGTCCTGCAGATAGACCATCGGCCCACCCTGGACGACCCCGTTTTCATCGACCTTTCGATACATCTGGCCCAGAGTACACTCGGCAAATTTACTGGCCATTCCGAAGAGAGCGGCAAACATCATCCAGAAGACCGCTCCCGGTCCGCCGATGCTGACGGCCAGGGCGACACCGGCGATATTACCGAGTCCCACCGTGGCGGAGAGCGCCGTGCTCAGTGCCTGAAAGTGGGTGACCTCTCCGGGGCTGTCTTCGTCGTCGTATTTTCCGGAGACGACCTTGATAGCGTGTTTGACACCCCGGAAATTGATGAAGTCGAAGCGGAAGGTGAAGTAAATGGCCCCGGCGATCAGGGTCAAGACGACCAGAGGGATCTGGTTTAAGAACCCCCAGACGCCGCCGAGGAGGCCAGGAACCGTGCCGAAGGCTACCGCGTAGATCGCAGCTACTAACCCCCCAAATGCCTGATCCACAGCGTCGAGATCGCCTTCGGTGGTGACGGCAACGACAATACTAAAGGCGATCAGGATTGCGATGACGATCGCATTGCGCTGGTTCGGGCTCAGAAACGGCTTCATCAAGGGACCTCCGAGACGACAAAACAACCTTCACCGGTAATAAGTCTGAAGGGGCTGTCGGACTGCTGCGCGGCGATGGGGTGAGTGCCGAAAAGCACCACCAAAAAATACAGTTATAGTGGGATGAGGTGTAGCACCGGGGGAGATGAGCTTGCAACCTTCAATCGCCCAAGTGGACACACCCAGGTTAGAAGCGCCGGAAATGAAAGGCCACATGAGCACGGATCGAGGAATAGAGTGGAAAATCAGCCGGTTGGGTCATGGGAGTGCTGAGTTCGGCGGCTCCGCCAAAAGAGATCCTTCGATTGTGGCGGTAGTCTACCCCGACGGTGGCCCGTATCGCCAAGGTTTCGCCCCCGGGGAGTCGCTCCGAGGGCGGGCCGATGGGATGGACGACCGCAGAAAGGCCGAGGTAGGGAATATAGGTAAAGACGTCAAAGGCATATCGCGCGCCCAGGGCAGCAGAGAGAACGGGATGAGGGCCGATGATCTCGTCCTCTTCGATGGTTCTTTGAAGGTGGTAGCTTCCCTGAACGTCGGCGGTGAGCTTCCAGAATTCGCTCAGATCCAGGACCAGGCCGGTCTGAATCGATGGTCCCCACCAGCCGAAGGCGGTTGGGGCGGCCTGGTTAATATTGGCTGCTCCCGCCGATCCCCAGACATGGCCCTGAAAGGAGAGAGCGAACGCCGTTGTGGGCACGACAATCAGAAGGCCGAGCACAAGAATTATGACAGCAGCGAGTCGCATCAATAAGTTTTTCATTGCGGTGTTTATCCGTTCATGTGTATTGGGCGGGTGCGGTTGACACCCTCATCGGCGGTTAATATAGTCCGCTCCCACTCATTTTTGGCAATGCCAAAACCGGGTGCCCTGTCGCGAGGGGTATAAAATTAAAGCCCCAGGGTCCCGTCATGTAGCGAGTGGGCTCAGGTTAAGGAGAGAATCAATGGCAATCAAGATCAAGAAGAAAGGAAATCGGCCCGAAGGCCCCGAGGATGAAGAGACTCCAGGATTGCCGCCGAGTGGCGCAGCCGGGAGTAACCTCGACGGATTCGAACGGACCTCATTTCTCGTCGCCGCCTGGGTGGAAGATAATCGAGGCCTGGTCGCCGGCTTAATCGTGGTGCTGATCGTGGGCGTTATCGCCGGACTGTTGGGCATGCAATATGTGCGCGGTCAGCAGGTAGAAGCCTCCGATCGCCTCAGCACCGGTCTGGCCGCATACGACGTTCCTGTGGAAGGCTCTCCGGAGTTGGAAGCGATTCGTCAGCAAGATCAGGTGCCGATGCCGGAGAAGATCTTCGCCGACAATCAAGAGAAATGGCAAGAGATTCATCAGAGCGCTTCTCATACCCTGCAGGACTTTGATCGCGGTCCCGTCGTGGCCAGCGCGCGCATCACTCAAGCGGCTGCGGCTCTGAATCTGGGAGAGTTTGAAGAGGCTGCGACTCTCTATCAGCAGGTGATCGACGCCTCCGACACCAAGGAAGAATTGCTGGCCTTCGCTCATATGGGACTGGCCAATAGTCTGGCCGCCCAGGGAGAAGTGGAGCGCGCACAAGAGATGTGGAATGAATTCGCCGGTCTTCAGCCCGATCGAAAAGGATATGCCGACTTCGAAATTGCCCGCCTCATTGAGCGACAAGGCGATCGAGACGAGGCCAGAGAGCGTTATGAAGAATTTCTGGAGAACCACCCTCAAAGCGAGTTTCGTGGAGAGGTTCAGCGGCGTCTGGCGCTGCTGTAAATCACGACCTTGTAACGGGTGATAACCGAAGTGAATTTTATAACGAACCAGAATCGACGAGCGTGGCTGATCGCCGCGCTCGTCGTGTTTTTCGGAGCTTCTTGCGCGACCACAAATCCACTGGAAGTGGGTGGTCCGGCGGGCAGTTACGACCTGGAAGAGCTCCGGGTTAACGTGCACTGGCGACTGGATCTGACGACGGATCGACCCTGGCAGGTCGATCCCCGGGAGTTGGGCACTCCGGTGATTTCATCGGGAGGCGATCTTGTTGTGGGAGCCTCCGACGGATGGATCTACCGGATCGCTGCGCACTCCGGTGACGTAAAGTGGGCTACCCCGACCGAGGGGAGCATCGATGCAGCGGCAACTCTGGCCACGGGGCGGGTATATGCGGGCACCGACACCGGCTCGGTGGTCGCGCTTTCCTGGAGTGACGGCGAAGAGCTGTGGCGTTTTGAAACCCGGGGATCCGTAGACAGCACCCCCACCGTTTCTGGCGGACGCGTATTATTCACCGATAGCAACGATATACTCTATGCGCTCGACGCAGTGACCGGTGAGTTGTTGTGGGATTATCAGCGCGATAAGAAGAGCTGGTGTCCGAAGGACGAGAACTCTCTCTCAGACTTCATTGCCAGTCATTTGCGAAGGGAACTTCGGGAAAGCGGTATCGTGGTAAACCGCGAAGTTGAGATCAGGCCCTTGCGT
>SKNI01000139.1 GCA_007120615.1 Myxococcales bacterium
CGGAGAGATCTCCAGGACCACCTCGGCGAACATGCCTTTTCCGCCGGTCTGCTTGGCGAGGCGCTCTTTATGAGTGGCCTTCGCCGAGACCGACTCTCGATAGGCCACCTGGGGCTTACCGATGCTGGCCGCCACTTTGAACTCTCGAAGGAGGCGATCCACGATGATCTCCAGGTGCAATTCGCCCTGGCCGCCGATGATCGTCTGGCCGGTCTCGTCGTCGATCTTTACGGTAAAGCTGGGATCTTCGACGGCCAACTTCTGAAGACTCTCCGATAATTTACTCTGATCGGCGGTGGTCTTCGGCTCAATGGCGATCTCGATGACGGGCTCCGGAAAGTCGATCGCCTCCAGAACCACGGCGTGATGCTCATCACAAAGCGTATCGCCGGTGGTGGTATGACGCATTCCCACGGCCGCGGCGATATCCCCGGCGTGCACAGAATCGATCTCTTCTCGTTTATTGGCGTGCATCTGCAGAATTCGACCCACCCGCTCGCGCTGACCCTTGGTAGAGTTGTAGATATAACTCCCCGCCTCCAGCACTCCGGAGTAGACCCGGAAATAGGTCAGATGACCCACATAGGGATCGGTCATGATCTTAAAGGCCAGAGCCGAGAACGGCGCTTTATCATCGGCCTCTCGGGTGACGATATCATCTTCGGTCGCCTCGCCACGTTGCTCGGTGATTCGCCGATAGGCATCGGGCGTAACACCCTCTACCGCTTTTACCTCGGTGGGCGCCGGGAGATAATGAACCACGGAATCCAGAAGTGGCTGAACCCCTTTATTCTTAAATGCCGATCCGCAGAATACGGGGACCAATTCGATCTCCAGGGTGCCTTTACGGACCGCCGTTCGGAGCTCTTCGTCCGAGATCGGCTGCCCTTCGAGGTATTTCTCCATGATCACTTCGTCGACCTCGGCGCAGGCCTCCAATAATTCTTCACGAGCCTCGGCCACCGCTTCTTTGAGATCGTCGGGCACCTCCATCACATCGTATTCAGCGCCCAGAGTCTCTTCTCGCCAGATGATCGCGCTCTCGCTGACCAGGTCCACCACGCCTCGAAAGTCCTCTTCGGCGCCAATGGGCAATTGCATCCGTACCGGGTTGGCCTTGAGTCGATCGCGAATCATCTCGACGACACGATCATAATCCGATCCCACCCGATCCATCTTATTGACGAAGGCGATCCGGGGTACCTGGTAGCGGTTGGCCTGTCGCCAGACCGTCTCCGACTGCGGCTCCACGCCCCCGACTCCGCAAAATACCGCCACCGCACCGTCGAGGACCCGAAGCGATCGCTCCACCTCCATGGTGAAGTCCACATGCCCCGGGGTGTCGATGATATTGATCCGGTAATTGGTGTCGTCATAATCCCAGTAGCAGGTCGTAGCCGCGCTGGTGATCGTGATCCCCCGCTCTCGCTCCTGATCCATCCAGTCCATCTCGGCGGCCCCGTGATGAACTTCCCCGATCTTATGAGACTTGCCGGTATAATAGAGGACCCGTTCGGTGGTCGTCGTCTTACCGGCGTCGATATGAGCCATGATCCCGATATTTCGGACTCTTTTAAGAGGTAGACTACGTGCCACGATCAACCCTGCCTTGCTGAAGAAAATGGTTATGCAACAATAACAACAAAACCCGGGCAATGCCGCTTTGAAATCAGACCAAAGGACATCACGCCGGGTTGTTGAGTTCCCCGATTCGTTGAGAGTCGGGGACGAAACTTCTAAGCCATCGTGCCGAACTTACCAGCGATAATGAGCAAACGCTCGATTCGCCTCGGCCATCCGGTGGATGTTTTCTTTGTGCCGAATCGCGGTACCGCGGTTATTGGACGCGTCCAGGATCTCGTTGGTGAGACGGTCGACCATGGTCTTTTCGTTGCGGGCTCGAGCGGCGTCAATCAGCCATCGAATCGCGAGCGCAGCGCGGCGTGCCGGTCGAACTTCTACGGGCACCTGATAGGTCGATCCACCAACCCGGCGGGAGCGGACTTCGACCACAGGTCGCAGATTATCAATGCCGCGCTTAAAGATCCGAACCGGATCTTCGCCGCCTGTTTTGCCCTCGATCACGTCGAGAGTATCATAGACGATCTGCTCGGCCGTCGACTTTTTGCCATCGCGCATCAGCACGTTCACAAATTGGGTCAGCATGACCTCGCCGAATTTCGGATCCGGCAATACTTCTCTTTTGGGTACTTCTCTTCTTCTCGGCATGAATCTGCCCTCGTAATACGTCAAAGTCCCGGCCGACCTAATCTAAGGTCCAAACCGGCGACGTGAATGATCTAATTTTAGCGTGGCTTCTTGGTGCCGTATTTACTTCGGCCCTGGCGACGATCGGAGACCCCCACGGCGTCCAGCGTTCCTCGCACGATGTGATAACGCACACCGGGAAGGTCTTTGACCCGTCCGCCGCGAATCAGAACCACACTGTGTTCCTGAAGGTTATGTCCCTCACCGGGGATATAACTGGTGACTTCCATGCCGTTGGTCAGCCGGACACGAGCGACTTTACGAAGAGCCGAGTTCGGCTTCTTCGGTGTCGTCGTATAAACGCGCGTACATACTCCCCGCTTCTGGGGACTGGCTTTAAGAGCCGGCGCGTCCGTCTTGGACTTGACCTGTTTGCGACCTTTTCGAACTAATTGATTAATCGTTGGCATCTGCGTACCTAATTTGCCGCGCCTTCTCGGCGCGTGATGTCATCCTCGTGTCGTCTTGTTGACGAACGGAGCTGATATAAACGTTTTGAACTTCGAATACCCGACCCACGAGGCCAGACACTTCGGACGGCGGATTATAAAGAGGGTTGTTCACCTGTCAAGCAGATATCGTGATTTTGGATCGGGATCGTTGATCGGGATCGAGATCGAGATCGAGATCGGGAGCGAGAGCTATCGGAAACTGGCCTGGGCCTTTGCGGGTTCGACCACCGCTGCGTAGCCGGCCTCTTCGGTCCAGAAGGCGCGGCACCGGGAGCCGGCGCGCCAGGCTTCGATCCAGGCGTGGCCTTCGAGTTGGGAGCGGCGTTTTCTAAGGCCGATGACCACCCGGGCGCCGAAGCCGCGGCGGGTCAACATCTTCTGGGCGGCCAGGGCCCGGTGAATGCAGGTCGACCCCGGGACGAGGCGACTCGCGCGCCAGAGAGCTCTCTCCACCGCTGCGACCGAGTCGGCGCCGTCTCCGGTCAATTCGGCGGGGTCCATCGGTTGGGTTATCAGATCGGCCGTGGCTTGCTCCGCCAGGGCGTGAGCTCCGTCGAGCGTCTCCTGCCAGCCCCGGGCGAAAAGCGCCACCCGCGCCTGGCATAACCGGCCGAGGGCCTCCAGATGTCTTGTGATCGGCTCTCTCATCTAATCCCCTCCTCTTCGGCAGCCCGATTTCGGCTCAGATGCTCGGCGATGGCCACCACCTGCGCCGGCGCCTCGGAGGAGTCCCGTCGATAGCGAACCGCATAAACAGGCACCGACCGGGCCACCTCGCAGAGCGTTCGAAACCGCTGGGTGCGCCAGGGACCGGGCCCGTCAGTCAGATCAAAGGCCTGGGCCAGAATCCGCATCGACGCCTCCTGTCCTCGCACCTCCTTAAGCTCCGGGCCCCCGACAAACTCCTCGTTATCGGTGGGCTCCAGCGAAAAGATCCCGGCGATCTCGTGGCGCTTTCGCCCTCCGCTCCGATCGGGGAGTTGGTACCAGAACTTCTCGATATGCGGCATGACCAACTCCTTATCGATGGCCTCGGGAACCGTCTCGGGCCGGTCGAAAAGTCTCAGCGACGGGGTGGCTGCGATCAGTTCTTGTTTGCCGCCTGGTGTCTTGCCGGCGTCGATCATCACCAGGTCGTCGGCCAACAGGTCAAACCCCCGCCGCATCATCTGCAGGGCGGTGGTGCTCTTTCCGGCGCCCGAGTTTCCTATAAAGATCCAGGCCCGCCCCGCGACTTTGCCCACCGCACTTGCGTGAAGGGCCACAAAACCCGCGCGCTCCAGGATCATGGCGATGGGGGCTACCATCCGCTCCAAAACGATCGCCGGTCGGATCTCCAGATCCTGGCCGGCCTGAAATCGAATCACCTTATTGACCCGATCCCACAAGACCCGCGTTCCTCCATGAGAGAAAATAATCCCCCTCTCCTCTTCGACCCAGACCTTTAATCGGCGCACCCCATCGAAATCCAGAATATCGTGGACCAACGCTCCGGAGGACTCGGAAACCTCACCGACCTCAAATCGCCAGTCCTCCTCGGGCTCCCCGCTCCACTTTGAGAGCGACAGAGAGTCGCCGCTCTTCAGCCGAAGGTCATAGAGTTGGTAGTGGCCGACAGACTCAGTCATCCCGAAGACTCTTGTGCAGAATACTCGGCCAATCCGGCCTCCACGAGTTGCTCTACAAAGGCCTCCACATCGGTACGGGCTTCGGCCTCGGAGATCTCGAAGCGCTCCACGATCTGGGCGACCAGATTGGCCAGCGTCTCCCCGCCGTCGCCGTCGATGGACTGCCAGATAAGCCAGGCCACCTCGTTGAGACCGAAGTATTTATTGCCCGCCAGATCGAGGACGATCACCTCATCATCGACCTGCTCCACCACCAGATCGGTGCGCAGCTCAAAACGATCGCCGTCTGAAAATTTCATCGTCATCAACGCGCTCCTAGCTCTTCATAGATTCCAACTTCGTACTCTCGCACCTGTCCGGCCTCCATCCAATAGACCTCATCGGGGTCGAGCCCGGCGGGCACGCGGTGTCCAAAATACACCAACGTCATACCCTCTGCCCGAAGCATCCGGAAGATACGTTCGTTCATGGCCTCTTCAAGGTCAGTGGCCATTTGATCGATGATCAAGAGATCGGGCCTTCGCAACATCGCCCGGGCCAGGGCCACTCGTTTCTTCTGGCCGCCCGATAATTTGCCACCCCGTTCGCCGACCTCCATCTCCAATCCGCCGCGGCCGGAGCCGACCACCTCCTCGAGTCCCGCAGCCTTGATGGCCTTATCGATCTCCTGGTCCGACGGCGCCTCCTTACATCCCAACACCAGATTGGACCGAAGCGTTCCATCGAATAAAAAAGCCTCCTGCCCCACATATCCGATGCGCCGTCTCAGAGCGTCCACCGACCAGTCTCGGATCTCCACATCCTGCAACCGCAACGTCCCCGCGTCGCCGTCCATCAGCCGCAATAAAAGCCGGGCCGTGGTGCTCTTTCCCACCCCCGAGGGTCCGAGGATCGCCGTTCGACTGCCCGACTCCGCCGAGAGCGTAAACCCGTCGAGGGCTCGATTTTCACCGTAGGAAAACTCCACCCCCTCAAAGTCCACCGACAACGGCCCGGCGGCGGCCTCCACGGCCACTTGCGGATCGGAGATCTGCGACGTGATGCTCAACAACTCCTGCATCCGATCCATCGCCGCCCGCGCTGAATGCCAGGAGTAGACCATCCCCGGAATCCCCCGAATCGGGCCCAGACACCGTCCCACGTAAAAATAAAAGACCACCACCGTTCCAACAGAGAGCGTCCCCTGGATCGCCAGATGTCCACCGGCCACAAGGGTCCCCAGGAGGATCAGCGAAATCCCAAAGTCCGCCGCCGGCCCAAGGCGAATCCGGTGCCAGGCCAGCTCCAGATCGGTCTCTTTAAGGTCTCGACCGGAGGAAAACACCCGCTCGGCGATGGTCTCTTCCGCCCGAAGCGCCTTGACGTCCTCAACCCCTGCGATCCCTTCATGCAGCGCCGAATGAAGCGCCCCGTGACGCTCCATTCTCGCTTTCGAGAGGGGCCGCACATATTTTCGAAACCACCGCAGCACCATCCATCCGATGGGGATCGGGATCAACGCCAGAAGCGTCAGCTGCGGAGCCAACACCAATAAGATCACCGCCGCTCCGCCCACGCCAACCAGCAAATTAATCCCCGCCGGCAACACCGACGTGGCCAATTGCTTGAGCTGATAGGTATCGGAGTAGACCCGGGCCACCAGTCCCCCTACCCGCCGGCTTCGAATCTCAGAGAGCGGCAACGACTGCACATGCCCAAAAAGACGATTCCTCAAGCTCTCCCAGGCTTCTTCGCCGGCCTTCGTCGAGAGCCAGCTGCCTCCGAATTTCGTCAACGCCGCTCCGCCGTAGATCAGGACTCCGACAATGCCCACAACCCATAATACGTCGCTTTGACCGGCGGCGATCCCGTCATCGATGGCCACCTTTACGAGGTAGGGCGCGGCCAGCGCCAGGAGCTGATTCAACGCCAACAGCCCCGCCGCCACCAGCAGCAGGCGCGTTGAAAATACGCTTTTGAGGGATTCAAAGCTCATCAAAAAGAGGCCGGAAGGCGGGGGGTCGGAAATCGGAGTCGTTCGCCGCGGCCATACTCGATTCTTGGATTGATGCTGTCAATTCGACGGAGCGCGGACGTCCCCGTCCGCTCCTGGAAAAAGCGCTTTTTGTTTTACGCGGACGAGGAGGACGTCCGCGCTCCGGCTACTGCTGCCACTGCAAGATCGGGCGCTGCTCCTCGTCTGGCGCGGGCGTGGTTCCGATCTCCCAGACCTCATCGAAGTCCCAGCCACTAAAATGATCGGAGTCTGCGAAAAAACTCGTATCCACTCCACTGACGTCGCCGCTCTGCTCTTCACTCCGCGAGCGGACATCCCAATAGGACCCGGTGATGCCGCCGACATTCTCATTAGTACCGAAAAACCCGCCCGACCTGAGACTTGTGCTAATCACTTCGTGGGCGGCCGAATAGGACTCTTCGATGGTACCGGTGTCGGTGTTGCGACCGACAAACCCTCCATCGCCAGCCTCGTCAGAGTCGGGACTGTCCCCGGTGACGGTACCAATGGAGTAGGATTGCCGTATCTCTCCACCATTCCTGCCGACCAGACCGCCTACCTCATTATCGCCCGTCACATCTCCCGTGGCGTAGGAACGGTTGGTGAACGAAACGGTGTAGTAATTTCCCGAGCCAACTGGAAGTTCCTTATCGTCCGCGTTTCGACCGATCAGACCTCCGACTGCGAGCTCGCCATCGACATTGCCCGTGGCATAGGAGTCGTTGACCTCGGACTGATTTCTGCCGACCAGGCCCCCGACCATTCTTGATGAACTTATTACATTGCCGGTGGCATAGGAGTCGTTGATGGGATGGTCCTGGTTATCGCCGACCAAACCTCCCACCAATTGCCCGGAGCCCTCAACCGCACCGGTGGCGGATGAGCCACTGATTTCATGGGAACTCAACCCCACCA
>SKNI01000590.1 GCA_007120615.1 Myxococcales bacterium
CGCCCAGGGCAGATACATCGCCTGTTGTTCGACCTCGTCTTCGACGCTGAATTGGACGCTGCTCTGGTCGGTCTCGGTTTCGCCTTCGTAGGTATTATAGTGGACCTGCAGAATCACCTTGGAGCCCGGCTCCACGGGGATTCCCGTGCCTTCGGGGAAGTCGATCCCTTGACCACCAGGGGCCCAGGTTCCGAGCCAGCCCACCGCATCTTCGCCAAATCCGATGCTCTCGCCGACCCCAGGCGTTCCGAAACAGGTATAGCCGTGGCCCTCTTCGTCGGCCTCTTTTTGCTCCACCTCTTCGGCGAGTCCTGGACCTGCGTAAAATGCGATCACGTGATGGACGATCTCGGGATTGCCGGGAATCACGTTGAATCCGGTCAAATATTGCGTCTCATCGCCCTCCCAGTCGATGGGGAAGCAGCGATAATCGTCGGGCTTGAGCTGTGGCTCGTAGGCGTCGGGCATTTCCAGCTCCACATCAACCCGCGAGAGTCCGCTAGACGGCATCTCCAGCGGAGCTCCTTCATTGGCCGGGTCTCCTTCGGGCGCGCCCTGATCGAGCCAGCTCAACAAGACTTCCCGCTCATCGGGCTTCAACTGAAATGAATGCTGATATTCGGTGCAATCATCGCTGGCCAGCCAGGGCGGCATGGTCCGCTCGCGCAGGGTAACTTCGGTCAACAGACGGGCGGCGTACACCGATTCATAGGTCGACAGGTCAAAGCCGCCGATGCTGTCTTCTACATGACAACCGGTGCAACGAGCGTCGATCAAGGGCTTTGCGTGCTGGTAATAATCGTAGCTCGGCTCAACTTCACCGTCGCCGACGTCATCTCCAACTCCCGTATCCGTCTGGTCGTCCACGTCCTGATTATCCGTACCCTCCGGTTCCGCACAGGCCGCCAGAAAAACCACCACCAGAGACAAAACCATCCACCATTGAAATCGGACCATTTTTATTATCCTTGTTCAGAATATTCCAATCGCAGACGTATCAATAAATCATGGAGTTCCGGCTTACCTCGAGGCTCCTCGGGCAAATAGCTCGCCATCCGCGCGTCGCTTAATTTTCTCATCAACCGTCGGTATTCGCGTCCGTAAAATTCTAGGTCTAAGTCTTCCAGGAGGGTATCCTCCGACCCGTGGAGCTTCAGGGCGATCAGATCCCCGAGATAGGGCAACCGATAGCGGTGATTGAGGCGCATAATATTGGCCTCCACCTCTCCGGTCTCCATCAAATGCAGCCCCGAGAGGATGACCCGAAAGACGTAGAGCAGGGGCTTTAACCGGCGCTGTTTCTCAAAGGACTTCCAGATCTTCTGGGCATATCCCCGGTAGGTATAAGCGTGGTTTTTGGTGATGCACCCCGCCGCGATCTCCCGAAGCTCCTCAAAATAAGCCGTCTGGTGATGGATCAGTGGGGAGTAGATCTGCTCTAAGACGTTGGCATCGCGCTTGAGCAGAAGAGTGAAATACTTTTTGATATCATGAGTTACCAGATCGATGGCCGTGCCCTCGACGGTATCGAGCAACTCCACCGTTTCTCGCTCCGCGAATAAGCCGACCACTTTCTCCAGCGGCAGAATATGAGCGCCTCGAATATCGTAATCGGAGTCATAGGACGGAAAGCCGTAGAGGTGACTTCCGGCGAGGCTCCCGAAGAGGAGTGGGAAGGGCTGGCGATTAAGCACCGTCTTGATGACCTGTTCTTCCTTTGCTTGCATCGATCGTTCTCCTTCAGGCCAAGTCGCGGCTGGGCTGGCATTTTCTGTGCCCATATGGTCGCATATTTGGGGGGCAACAAACAATTGCCAATCGCCGTCGTGGCCAATCTTTGATCGGCGTTTAGCTTCCCGGCCAACGAGCAGTCCTTCCATCCCCTCGCAGTATCAGGGAATGATGAATCCTCTGGAAATCAAAATAATCGACGCCGTCTCCTCTCTGAGCACCGACGACTGGGATCGCCTCGTCCCGGAGTCCTGCCCATTTTTGGAGTATGGATTCTTAACCAGCCTGGAAAAGAGCGGCTGTCTCGACCCCTCATCGGGCTGGGTTCCTCAGATTATCTGCGCCTACGACGGCGAAGATCTCGTCGGCGCGATCCCCTTTTATCTAAAGGCCCACTCTGCCGGCGAATTCGTCTTCGACTGGAGCTGGGCCGACGCCGCGCACCGGGCCGGGATCTCTTACTACCCAAAGGGTGTGGCCGCCGTCCCCTTTACCCCGGTCACAGGCGCACGAATTCTCACTGACCCCGCTCACGAGCACAGTGAAGATATCGCCAGATCGCTCATCGAATCCGCCCTGCGCATTGCCGACGACAACGAACTCTCCTCGGTGCATTTTAACTTCATCCCCGGCTCCACTCGCCATCTTTTTGAGGAGATCGGCCTCCCCATTCGACTGGGGATCCAATACCACTGGCAGAATCACGACGGCACCGAAGAGGGCCAGCCCTACAAGGATTTCGACCAATTCTTGAGCCGCTTTCGCTCCAAGAAACGAGCCAATATCCGCCGGGAGCGCCGAAAGCTGACCGAGGCCGGCGCCACCACCGTTATCCGCCAGGCTGAGGAGCTAACCGAAGACGATATGCGCCGCGTATTTCACTATTATCAGGACACGGTCAATAAATATTATTATGGCCAGCTATACTTAAACGAGGAGTTCTTCCTTCGTATCCTCACCGAGCTTCCCCACCGACTCCATGTGGTCTTTGCTCAGCAGGCCGGCAAAGACTTTGGGGCAGCCTTCAATCTGGTCTCCGAGAACCGCCTCTACGGGCGCTACTGGGGCTGCGAAGAAGACGTGCGCTACGCCCACTTCGAGACCTGCATCTACCGCCCGGTGGAGTGGTGTATTGAAAACGATATTCGCGCGTTTGAACCCGGCGCCGGTGGGGATCACAAATACGAACGAGGCTTTGAGCCGACGCTGACGTATAGCGCCCATTACCTGCGACACCCGGCGCTTCGGCGGGGGATCACCGATTTTATTGAGCGAGAGCGTAATGGGATCACTGAGAAGTTGGCACAGATGAGGGAGGAGTCGCCGATCGGGTGAGGAGGGTTGGGTTGGACTTCGGAATTGGATACGAAATGATCCAGGTCTCGAAACAACTGAATCGTACGTGGGAGTTAATTCCACCCTCTCTGCGGTTGATGGCACGTAGTTCAGTGCCGAGGCCGCAGAGAGGGTGGAGTCAACAAAAGACACCAAACTACCTGTTCCGAGGCTCGAAGCTCCCAGCGAATCCCCAAGAAAAATCAAAGCCCCCAACGAATCCCAGCCGTAGCCATGAATTGCCAGTTAAACGCCACCCGATAGGCTCCCGGATTTTGACGATCTTCATACCCGTCGAAGCGATCCACCGTCGAGGTTCCCACGAAGGGATTCCAGGCCAGGCGAAGGTCGACGGGCACGACGAAATCACCCTGATTCCAATCCAGTCCGAACGCCACCAGCCCGGCCACCGAAGTAGTGGGGGTGGTCTCGAGAGCCTGCACGGGCTGATTGATCCCGGTTTGCTCCACGGTGGCGCCGCTCATGATCCCGAAGATCGGCTCAATGCCGAGTCCCAGCGTGGGACTGACGGTGTCATCAGAGCTGGCGACCTGAACCATCAACGGAAGTCGCAGAACGTGAGTCGAGAGATAGACATCGATGCGGGCGACCTCAGTGTCGCCCTGCATATGCCGCTCCCAGCCCGAGGCCCGATGAAACCCGTAGAGTAAATCAGCGGTCAGGTTAAGTTTAGCCCCTTCGAACTCCGTAAGGTTCATCGTGGCGGTGGGACCGATGAGAAATGCCATCCCTCCGAAGCTCGATCCCTGCAAGAGAGTATCGGTGCCCGCCGGGTCGGTGGGTGAAACAAGCGAGTTCCACCCGCCTCCCAGACGCGCTCCCGCTTCCAGATCCATCGCCTCTGCCGACGACGGCGCAAGAGCCGTCGTCAGCATCGCCAATGCTACGGTCGTTACTACTGCTGCTCGGCTCATACCCTTTTGACCTCAACGCTCTCGATGACCACGTCCTCACGGGGTCGATCGCTTCCGTCTTTAGCCACCGCCGCGATCGCCTGGGCGACGTCCATGCCCGAGATCACCTCGCCGAAGATGGCGTGCCTGTTGTCGAGGTGCGGTGTGGGGCCGAGGGTTATGAAGAACTGGCTCCCGTTGGTCTGGGGGCCGGCGTTGGCCATCGATAATTTGCCCGCCGCGTCGTGGCGAAGCTCGGGGTGAAATTCATCGGCGAATTTATAGCCCGGGCCGCCGCGACCGGTACCCGTGGGGTCTCCGCCCTGGATCATGAATCCCGGAATCACCCGGTGAAAGAGCACGCCGTCGTAAAAGGGTCCGGTGGTCTCTTCGAAACTATCCAGATCGGTGTACGCTCGCTGTCCCGTGGCGAGTCCCACGAAGTTGGCGACCGTCTTCGGCGCTCGATGCTCGAAGAATCGAACCTCGATATCACCGTGGTTGGTGTGCAAAATTCCTCGCAACTCGCCGTCGCCCGGCACATAATCGGAGGGTTTCTCGGAGAATTCTTTAACCTGTTTAAAGCTCATATCTTCCTCGTTTTTTCGTTAAAGTGAAACCGGTTTCTCTCCTGATTACAGCAGGAGATCAAACTCGTAAAGTACTCCTGTAAAGATACCGAAGTGGCCCATATATACGCCGTCATAGATGATCTGATTTGTGTCCGTATCATAGCGAGCTCGGCTGTCGGCATCACGGTCAAATCCCAGCGTATAACCGCCGCGAACTTCAAAGGGGATCTTCACCGGTCCGGCGGCGATTTCGATGCCGGCGGTGAACGCAAAGAGCGTATAATTGGTCGCTTCGATCTGATTTCGGTTGCGGAGAGCGTTCATCTCCCCATCCGTTGCCCGGCCCAATCCCGGCTCCTGGTCATATTCCAGGGAGCTGTCAATCTGGCGAACGAATTCAAATCCTACGCCCAGAAAGGGCCGAATCACGTCGGCGGGCACATTTAGCTTCAATAGAATCGGAATATGATAGGCCGTGGTGCGCTGCTCGCTAGTGATTCGGGTCAAGGTCTGGCCGGTTCTGGCGTCGTTTTTATCGACGTAGCCATCGGCATTATCCTGAGAGTAAAAGAAGCCAAATTCCAGGCCCACAAAACCGAGCGCCCGGGCCTCCAGCGAGAGTCCACCCGTTCCACCGACACCGAAATGCCCGTAATATTCGGGGCGAGAGAATTCATAGACATTCCCATCGGTTCCGGTGATCCGAGAATTATTGTCGAATCCATGTCCTGCGACCCCATTGACCCCGCCTTTGAAGCCGGCGGCAAATTGGAGTTCAAAGGGCTCCGATGCAGCTTCTTGCGCCGCAGCGACAGACACGCCACCCAGCCCGACGGCCAGCAAAGTTATGATTCCAATCCAGGCTTTTTTCATCTCATCTCCATCAGGCTCTCGGGCACATCGCCATATTACCAATTTGACAACTCGTCGACCGACCATACATCTTTGGAGGTTCCTGGCCAATACCTGACCTGAGACCTGAGAGGCTGGCATCATGATCTATCGCGCCGGATTCGACGTGGGCGGCACCAACGCCCGAGTTCACCTCTTCGACGAGTCTCTCACCGCCATCGGCGGAAAACGCGAGCGCATTCGCGACGCCACAGGCCCTAAAGAGGTGGCAAAAACCCTGGCGACCCTTCTCGCCGACGCCTGCGAAGAATTCGACGTCGACATCGCCGACGTGGGCTCCATCGGGCTGGGCATCGCCGGGCAACTCTCCGCCGACGGCCGCACAGTTCTCAATGCTCCCAATCTGGGCTGGCGAGACGTAGATTTTGTAGAGTCACTGGAGGAAGCTCTTGGAGATCACGTCGAAAAGACTCCGTCGATCCGAGTCATCAACGACCTCAACGCCCAGGTCTGGGGCGAGCATATTGAAGGGGCCGTGGAAGGAGTGGAGGATGTTCTGGCGGTCTACGTGGGCACCGGCGTGGGCGGCGCAATCCTGGCCGGAGGCTCTCTTGTGAGAGGCGCCGACAACAACGCCGGAGAGATCGGCCACTCCAAGGTGGTCGTCGGTGGAAGACCCTGCGGCTGCGGTGAAAACGGCTGCGTGGAAGCCTACGCCGGTGGAATTCACCTGGAGCGGAGGGTGGCCGAAGTCGCCCACAATAACGACGACGAGGCCCTCAACGGGCTGCGAACCGATGAAGAAAACCATCTGGGCGTCGCCGACGAGTTGGCTCTGGAGCATCCGGAGATCCTGGAGATCTGGGAAGAAGCCACCGATTACCTGGCCATCGTCATCGCCAACGCCTGTACTCTTTTAAACCCCAGAGCACTTTTGATCGGCGGCGGCGTCGCCGAGAATTGCACGCTCTTTCGCTCCATGCTTCTCCAAAAAACCATTCCCCTGATCCTCCGCGTCGCCCGGGAGAATATCGAAATTCACCAGCCTTCCCTCGGTGATTTCGCGGGCATGTTGGGCGCCGCAGACCTGGCCAAGAACTCATGACGTACCAACTCTCCACCTCGCTGACTCTTATTCGACGCCGCAAGGCCACCTTCGAAGTATTCTGGGGCCAGAGATGCCCGGACCGAGTCTTTCTGGGCGGCTTTCACGCCTATTTTGCAGGCTCCGTGGAATCGGAGGACGCCCAACTTCCCACGGATGACCCGACCAGTTCTACGACGGCTCGCGCTGCCCTTCGAGAGTGCTTCGAAGAGTGTGGCGTGCTCTTCTCCACGAAGGGGATCAAGCGAGTTCCATTGAAGAACCGAACCCCGAAAACCCTCAAAGACTGGGGCACATTGGCCACCTCCCGACTTCACCGCTTCGGCACCTGGACCACCCCGCAGTGGCTCACCCCCAACTTCACCACCGCCTTTTACGGGCTCTTGCTCACCGACGAAGAAGGGAAGCAACTCGACGATCTCTCAGAACACCTCGACCCTCGCGAATTCTGCGACGGCGCCTGGATCTCCGCCGAAGAGGCCATCGAGCGCTGGCAGAGAGGCGACGCCTTTTTGACGACCCCGCTCACTAAGATCTTAGTGGCCATCGCCGATTCTTCCGGCACCACCGACGCCCTCCCTTCGGTCCCCGCGCTGGGCGAAGAGCTCGAGAGCCCGCCCACCTCGGAGACCACCGAGATCTGCGGCGGCGTGGTGCTCTTGCCCTTAAAGACGCTAACCATTCCACCAGCCACCCACACCAACGCCGTCATCGTCGGCAAAGAAGAGTTCGTCGTCATCGAC
>SKNI01000719.1 GCA_007120615.1 Myxococcales bacterium
CAGCAGGCCGACCACAATTCGGGGCCCCACGTCAAGTCCGCTGGCCTGGGCTCCGACCATCATAAATGCCAGCGGTATTACCAGTACCGAGAAGCCTGCCTCCGCCCACTCTGCGCCACTGCGGGGGAGCCGAAACCAACGTCCAGAATATTCTTTTTTGCGACGTGCGATTGGATCTTTACTCCTGGGTGCAAATGCCTTGTAGCGATCGTAATCGAGTTGTAAATCCTCTTCTTTATTTCCGAGGATTCGATTCGCCAGCGATGGGCCATCGCTTTCTTCCTCGTAGAAGTCCTCGTTTCCATATTGGTCGTGATCGAAGGTTGCCAGCATCTCGCGGTCGAATTGCGCAGGCTTAGGTTGGGTGGTTTTGGTGGGCATTGGCACCTTTGTTCCACCGCCGGTGAGCTGACGTAGCTCTGCCAATAATTCGGAAGCGTTGGGAAGGCGCTTGTCGGGGTCTTTCTCCAGCAATCGAGCCAGAAGGGGACGAATCGACGGGGGGACGTCATCGATCCGGGCCAGTTGGAGGGGCTCTCGGGAAACGTGGGCAGCGACGGCAGCTTCGACGGTGTTGGCCTGCACTGCCTGTTCTCCGGTGAGCATCTCGTATAATAAGAGTCCCACCGCGTAGAGGTCCGCCGGTGGTCCTACGGCGAGTCCCCGGGCTTGTTCGGGAGCGATATAGCGCGGAGTTCCCACGGCCATCCCCTCCCGGGTCAGATCGACGATGGACTCATCCTCCATGGGGGCGAGCATCTTTGCCATCCCGAAATCGAGAACCTTAACCTTATAGTCGCCGTATTGCTGTTTGGTCAGCATTACGTTGGCGGGTTTGAGATCCCGATGGATGACCCCGTGGTTATGAGCCACCTGCAATGCCTCGGTCAATTGTCGAGTGGCATCGATGGCTACTTCTAATGCCAGGGGGCTGCCCAGAACGACCTCATCGAGGGTATCTCCTTCGATGAACTCCAGAATCATAAAGATCAGACCCTTCTCGGTCTTTCCCCAGTCATAAAGCGAGATGATATTGGGATGGAGTAGATTTCGAACGACCTTCATCTCACGCTGAAATCGGCCCAGGGCCGTAGCGCTCGTTTCACTGATGGTATGGGGGATGGCTTTGACCGCTACGTTTTCTCCGGTGGTCTCGTCGACGGCGCGAAAGATCATTCCGTAAGCCCCGGCACCCACCCGGCGTCCGATGCGGTAGCGCGTAACCAGCAGATCGCCCTGACGAATCAAATCCTGGAGGTCACGATGAGGATTATTCACGTTGCTGTCCTTATTTTACCCGGGAGTTCAGGCCCAGGGAACCCATCGAACGGCCTGATGCATCAGCCAGGACGTCGCATCACAGATGCTTTCGGTCAGGGAGGCAAACCAGTTTATATACAGCCCGTCGGGCCAGGTCTCCACAAACCACAAGGCATCGCTGCGAAGTGAATCGCGAGCGGTCTCAGGAATCGTCACCATCAGCACCAGCACGGAGATAACTACCATAATCACCGCTCGTTTTGCCCAGGGCACCATTCTCTTTCGCGCCAGGTCCCGGTACGGATTCGGAGAGAAAATAGACCATAGCAGGGCCAGTCCCAGCGGTAAAAGGGCTGCAAAAATTCGCATCGGTGTGGCCAGCATTCCCAATGCCCCGCCGACGATGGAAAATCCCAAATATCCGCTGACCATCAAGGCGGCGAGGGAACCGACCCAGAGTCGTAAATACTGACGACTGTGATGGGCTTCCAGACTTTTTTCCCGCTTCTCAGACCGGCGCCTTCGCTGATGTCTCTCCCGTTGTTGTTTCTCCACGGAATCGAGATCGAGATCGAGCTCGCTGCTTTTGGTGCGAGCGGGGACCTGGCTAGAGGATCGGGAGCCAGATCTGGATTTGGAGCGAGCTCTCCCGACGGAGGAGGACTGGCGAAGGGGAGCGCGCGGACCCGGAGTTCGGGGGCGGTTTCCCCCGCGAGATGACGAGGTCCTTGGTGTGGTCTCTTCCGATTCCTCCGGAGATTCCAGATATCCCTTTCCGGAGAATACATCGGAGGTTCGCCGAGAGACCCCGGAATCGGTCTGTTTCTGAGCCTTGCCGGGGCTGGATGGCGGGGCAATCGCCTCTTTTCGGCGCTTTCGTTTCTCGAGGATATCATTGAGAGCGGTGCGAAAAGATTTGGCGTTGGGGAAACGGTTTTCTACCTTTCTGGCGGTGGCCCGCCGGATGATCTCCTGAAGGGGAAGGGGAAGCTCTTTTAATTTCTTCAGGGGTAAGGGGGCGTCGTCGAGGTGAAATTGGGCCACCTGAGCGACGCTATCCTCTTCGATACTGTCTTCGCCGGTGCACATCTCATAGAAAATCAGGCCCAGACTATAGAGATCGCTGGCGGCGCTGATCTTCTGTCCCAGGATCTGCTCGGGGCTCATATAGCGGGGGGTGCCGATAAATTGGGTTGATTGCCGACCGGATTCGGTTTTGACTTTGTCGGCGCTCAATAATTTAGCGACGCCGAAGTCCAGTACTTTGGCGTGAATTCGACGATGGCGCTGGGGTTTTCCCACCATAATATTGGCGGGCTTGAGATCGCGATGGATGATTTTATTGGCGTGAGCTTCTTCCAGACTGTCGAGAATCTGTAAGGTGATTCGCATCGAACGTTTCAGACCCAGGGCGCCGTATTTTTCAATGGCATAATCTAGAGTTTTGCCGTCTACATATTCCAGAACCATAAAAGGCAGCCCATCCTCGGTCTCTCCAAAGTCGAAGATGGTGACCGTATGAGGACTGCTGAGGCGGCTGGCGAGTTTAACCTCCAGCAAAAAGCGCTTTCCCACCTCGGGGTGGGCTTTGAGAACGTCGGGACGCAAGAATTTCAACGCTACATCACGGCCCATCGTCTCGTGCTCGGCCTGGATAACGGAGGCAAAGCTCCCCTCTCCGAGTCGGCGTTTGAGTCGGTATTTGTCCTGGAATAATCCCTGTTCCGCTAAGAGCCGCTCGAGTTCCGGCGGGAGTACGTTTTCGTTCATCTAACTCTTTTCCATCAAAAATCATAGAAATCAGGCCAGCGAATGTGAACGCCGAATAAATCACGCCGGTGGAATCTCCGGTGCGGCCTGATTATACTATAAAGGTTATAACCGCTTGCAGTGCTGCCCGGTGGCTATGTGGTTGCAAAAGATTTTGGAAAAACTAAAGCAGCCCTGTGAACTTAGCATTTATTTACGGACGGATTCAACCTTCCCATCTCAATTGCCCTGAGGCCTGAATTTCGCCATGAACTTCGTATTCTGGACAACCCTCCTTGCGCTGGCCGTTGGCGCCGTCATCCACTGGCGGGCGTATAAAAAGCGGCCCGAAGGAGCGCCCCATCCCACCGCCGAAGCGCTTCCCCTGCCAACCGGCACCGAATGGCCGATTCCCACGAAGATGTGGACCATCGATAATGTAGAATTTCTGGCATCCCCCGACCGAGTCCGGGCGGTAGTCTCGGTCACCTTTCCGCCCAATGAGCCCGAGGATCGCAGAGAGTGTCTGCAACTGCTCTCATCGGCAATCTACCGCCACACGGAGGTGCAGGCGGTCTTTGTAGAGGTCTCCGGGGTGGGAGATGAGGGGGAGCTTTATCTTTTTGCTCCCGACGGTCGCGGCTGGTGACTTCCCATCGGGCGGATTCTGCAGCGAAGAGGGAATGTGACGACCAGAGGTCCTGTTAGAGAGAGCACATCGGGAGAATTTCGAACCTCCCTGCGCCGGGTGCACCTTGACACTTCTCGTGCAGAAGGGGTACGGGTTGGCAAGTGTACGCACAAGTAATGACCTCAAAGAAGTACTTTGAATTAAGGAGAATCCATGGGTTTGCATAGAGGCCGTTTCATCTCATTGGTGCTCGCTATAGCGCTGGGCGGCGGAGTTGTCGCCTGCGATAGTGACTCGTCGGAAGACGAAGTAGCACAGGCCGAAGAGACGGTAGAAGAAGAAGAGTCCGCAGAAGATGTCGATGTGGAGGCGCTCCCGTTTTACGCCACCGGGCCGGTAGCCAAGGTCGACGGAACGGAAATCGGAGCCGCAGCATTCAATGCGATGGTCAAGGAGCGCACCGAGCGCCTTCCCGGGCAACTGCCACCGCAGATGATCGAGATGTTCAAGACCCAGACCCTGGACTTTATCGTCGATAAGCATCTGGTGGACCAAGTGCTTGAAGGCGAAGACATCGAAGTCACCGACGAAGACATCGACGAGGCCTTTGCCGAGTTTCGAGAGCGTTTCCCGGACGACGAAGTATTCGAGGGCTATCTCGCTCAACTCGGCATGACCGCCGATGAAGTGCGCGAGAGCATGCAGCAGGACGTGGAGTTGGAGAAATTCCTCGCCACCCGCTACGACCTGGAGATTACGGAAGAGGCAGCGCGGGCTTTTTACGAAGAAAATACAGAGCAATTCGCTCATGATGACGAAGTTCACGCCCGTCATATCTTGCTGAAAGTCGATCAGCAGGCCGATGAGGCTACGGCTGCCACGGTAAAAGAGCGAGCCGACGCCATCTACGCTCAGGCCACCGAAGACGGAGCGGACTTCGAAGAGTTAGCCCGACAGAACTCCGAAGGACCCACCGGTCCCAGGGGGGGAGACCTGGGCTTTTTTGAGAAAGCCAATATGGTCCCCGAATTCTCGGAGGCTGCCTTCTCGATGCAACCCGGTGATGTCTCAGAGCCGGTGCGTACTCAATTTGGCTATCATATCATCCAGGTCGTCGATAAGCGCGATGCCGCAACCACCGACTTTGATGAAGTCAAAGATCAGATCGTAGTGCAGCTTCGACATCAGAAGCGAGCGGAAGTCTTTCAGAAGTTTATTGACGAGTTGAAAGCGCAAGCCTCGGTTGAGATGTTCGCCCAGAATATCGAAGTCAATCAGCCCGAGGGTGGACACCAGCATCCTCCGCAGGGGATGCCGCAAGGTATGCCTCCGCAGGGCGCACCGCCTCAGGGTGGAGCACCTCCGCAGGGCGCACCGCCTCAGGGGGAGACGGCTCCTTCCGGTGGAGAGCAGCAACAACGACAACTCAAGCTCGACCCCAGTCTGCAACAATAATCTAGACTGCGGTTGAAAGAGTATAGAGCCCCGCCCGATATTTTCATCGGGCGGGGTTTTTAGTTATTCTTGTACCACTGAGAGCGATTGCAGGACCTGTGAGAGCTGTAGATAAGCGTCGTAAGCCTCCCAATACCTGCGGCGACGCTCCAGGATATTTGCCCGCAGCAGTAGATAGACCGGATTCTCGTTATAGCCGCCATCTTCATCGAGCTCATCGATCATACGAGCGGCGCGCCTCCAATCACGGGCCTCGGCGTGGACCATGGTGTTGAGGAGTTTCAATTCCCCGGAGCGATTGGAGGACAGCTCTTTTAAGATTGGTCCAGGGTCTTCGCCGGCGGCGATTCTCAAGACCGCAACATGAATCGGTGAATCGGGGTGTGGCCAGTGATGGTCCAAAAATAGAGGCAGGGAGAGCTGGGCTGCCGAGAGCACCTGGAAAACAGACTCGACGTGCGGTTCATGGGATAAGAAGCCGGCGTCCTCCAGAATCTCTTCGGCCAATAAGAATTTGCCGGCCACCCAGATGGCTCGTGCGAGAGAGGCTACTGCCCGGGGCGTCCACTGCGGGCCATCTGGCCAATCATCGAGATAGGGGCGAGGATCTCCGTGGTCGTGGACCCGAAAATAATATTGCGCAAAAAACTCCTCACCTTCCTTATAAAAGATCAGATCTCGGGGGGCTTCGAATTCCAGAAGACCATTATCATCGGTGTTGAATTGCGCCCCTTCGGAGAACTCCAGAAGTTCTCTGTGGGTCATAAATAAAAGCCCGTAAAGATCATGAATCGTGGAGATTTCTACGCGCTCCAATTCCCGACGAACCGACTCGATCTCCCAGGCTCTCTGGTATCCTTCGGCGGGAAAGGCGAGGGGCCGATCGCTTCCGATTAAGATGAGATCGGTGCTCTTTGGCTTGGAGGAGAAGGCATGGACGTAGGGAAAAGCCTGCTGGAAGGTGGCGAATACCCGGCGAACGTTTTCCGGGCGCAATTCGTAGAGTTGAACCCACTGCGCATACACCCCTCCGGGATTGAGCTTCTGGCGCACGCTCTGGAAAAACTCCACCGTAAAAAGCGACGAGACACCGGCGATCCAGGGATTGGATGGCTCCGAGATGATCACATCGAATTTCTGGCGGGTATACTCCAGATAATTTCGCCCGTCGCTCTCCACGAGGTTCATGCGATCATCGTCGAGTGGCCGGTTGTTGACGTGCTCGAAAAAGCGGGAAGCCTCCACCATGGTCGCTTCGATCTCGACTACGTCAATGTGCTCCAGAGGCCACTGAAGGCTGGAGCCGGCGGTTACGCCGCTTCCGAAGCCGACCATGGCAGCCTTTTCATCGCCGATCTCTACGTCCTCAAAGCCGCTGCGAACAATAAACGGCAACAGTCCCACCAACACCTGCGTTGCCATATCGGCGCCGTCGGAGGCCTCCGGTTTTCCATTTGCCTTTAAGACGATGCTAGTACCGCGGCGTTCCACGGATGTGGTGGCGGTCAGCCCGTCTTCATAATAGAGAATCTCCGGCCGTTGATTCTCAAAACTCTGGGGTGTGAAGGCTTCTCGGGCCACATGAACCCGGAATACGCCGGAGGTCAATCGGGCCAGATCGATAGGGGGGGCGACGAAAAACAGACCCACCGCCGTTACCAGTGCCATGCCCAGAACGAGGGCCCGACGGGGTCCGCCTTTTAGTCGAAGTTCCACCGCCGCCAGCGCCACTGCTACCAAGAGATTGAGGGTGATCATCACTCCAATGGATCGCTGCATCCCCAGCCAGGGCATCAGGATAAAGCCGGCGGCGAAGCTCCCGATGATGGCCCCGGTGGTGTTGAAGGCGTAGGCACGGCCCACATCACCGCCGGTTTTTTGCGCTCGCTCGGTGACTGCGCGGATCACCAGTGGAAAGCTCATCCCCTGCAGAAAAGACGGCAAAAAGACCACCAGAGCCACAAGTCCGAATTGGTAAAGATAGATCTCGCCGGCGCTGGTTACGGTCTGGCGGACCCGCTCGAAGAGCCATAGAGGGATTCGATCAAGCAAGAAGAAGCTGATTGTGGCGGTGATGGCCACCCCAAATTGGGTCAGCGACAGAATATAGATCGGTCGGGCAATTTGCTTGACCCTCG
>SKNI01000255.1 GCA_007120615.1 Myxococcales bacterium
CTTCCCGTCGCTCAGATCACGGGCCTGTTGACTCACCCCGACTATACGACGGAGCCCATGCTCGGGACCTATTATTTCCGGTTCAACGTCTCCGACGCCGACTCGCCGCTCTCGGACCCCAAAGTTCGTCGGGCGATGGCGATGGCCATCAATCGAAATTCACTGGTGGAAGAGACCATGAATAATCTCTACGAGGTGGCTCAGGGATATGTGCCGCCGATGGAGGTGTGGAATTCCACGGCCGAGCCGTTTGAATATAACCCTTCGCGAGCACGAGAGTTGTTGGCGGAGGCCGGATATCCCGGTGGGGAGGGGTTTCCCCATTTCGAGTTTTTATACAACGTCGATGAGAATCACCAGTTGATCGCCGAGGCGATTCAGGCGATGTGGCAGCGCAATCTTGGAATCAGCGTCTCGCTCGTCAATAAGGAATGGCGCACCTATCTGCAGGACGTCTCCACGATCAATTATCAGATCGCCCGGGCCGGGTGGATCGGGGATTATAACGACCCATCTACCTTTCTGGATAAGTGGGAGACGGACAACGGCAATAATAACACCGGGTGGTCCGATGACGAATACGACGAGCTGTTGCGCCAATCGCGGGTGGAGGTCGACCCGGAGCGACGGATCGAATATCTTCAGCAGGCGGAAGAGATTCTGATGGAGCGCGGCCCGATCATTCCGATCTACTACTACACCAATAATTTCCTTGTCTCCCGGCATCTGGAGGGCTTTGAGCCCCACAACCGGGACATCCACCTCTTGCGGTATATGAGAATTCGAACCGACAAAGAACAACAAGCGCTAGGGGAGTAAGACGACGTGACTCGCTTTATCATACGGCGTCTCTTCGCCTCCATATTCGTCATCCTGGCGATCATTACGATCACCTTATGGATCACGCGGCTCGCGCCGAGTAATCCCTGCCTCGATGAGCGGGACGTAAATGCCTGCTCCTGCGTGCACCAGCACCAGCTCGATCGGCCGGTCTTTCCGGTTTATACGGGCACTCCCCTGGAGCCGCTTCAGGGCTGTCAATATTGGGAGGCCGACACGGAGTGGTCCGTGGGGCCGGTCAATATCATCAGCCCGATGGAGTGGGGCGAGACCCAATATGCGATCTATATGGGCACGCTGATGCGGGGGAGTCTGGGGGAGTCGATGATCACCGATCGAACGGTGGCAGAGACCCTGGGGGCGGCGCTTCCCTACAGCATTCAGCTCGGGATTCAGGCCCTGTTGATCGCGCTCTTATTCGGGGTGCCCGCCGGACTCTTTGCCGGGCTGAGGCAAAATACGATCTCCGATTATAGCGTGATGACCATCGCGATGGTGGGGGTGAGCATTCCCAACTTCGTATTGGGGCCGCTGTTGATCTTATTATTTTCCATCCATCTGGGGTGGTTTACGGCAGTGGGGTGGTACACCTGGGCGGATAGCATCTTACCCAGCATAACCTTGGGGCTTTTCTACGTGGCATACGTAGCGAGGCTGACCCGGGGTGGAGTCTTGGAGGTGATTCGAAAAGATTATATCCGCACGGCGCGAGCGAAGGGCTTGCGGGAGCGGGTGGTGATCTTTCGACACGCGATCAAGGGCGCGCTCTTGCCGGTGGTCAGTTATCTGGGGCCAGCCTTCGCCGCGCTCCTTGCGGGGTCGGTGGTCGTAGAAGAGATCTTCAACCTCCCCGGGGTGGGCACCCACTTTGTGCGAAGTGCTCTTAACCGGGACTATAACCTGGTGTTGGGCACCATCATTATGTACTCCACGCTGCTCGTTTTCTTGAATATGCTCGTAGATATTCTGTACACCGTTCTCGATCCGAGGGTGAGTTACGATGACGACTGAACTCCCACCATCCGAGGGTACGGACGGAAGCGCAAAGCCCGAGACCGGTCCGCCCACGCCATCGGCGGCCGATCTGATCGAAGGCACCAGTCTGTGGAAGGACGCCTTTCGCAGATTGCGCAAGAATCGAGCGGCCATGGCCGGTGCGATCATCGTATTTGTGATGGGTCTCTCGGCTATCTTTTATCAGCCCATCGTCGAATACGGCACCCGGTTTACCCAGGAAGAGCAGCACTCCTTTGTGATGCCCAAGCCGCCGGGGGCCTACAGCGTTCCCTCCTATCATTATAAGTTGATGGATCCCGAAGGGGAGTGGTCTTTTGATGCCATCGATCAGGGCGATAAAGGCTATATTGAGGCCCAGGATATCTACGAGGCCTACCGTCGCTGGGAGTTCAACCGCATCGACCGGGACGGCAACGGTCAACTCTCCTGGGATGAGTATAGCGCTGCTCCCTTGAGCATGAGCTTTGACAATATCCCGGACTGTGATCGGTGGGATGAGATACGAATGAGTATCGCTCCCATTGACGACCGGTCTATCTTTGACTGCGACGCCGGGGAAGACGGTACAATTGGCTACGAGGATGCCGGCCGTCTTCTGGATATCGTCTCTCAGGGCGAGGCCCAGGAGATTCTCAACCGCTTCGATGATGACGGGACCGGCATTCTCGCTCGCCATGAATTTCAGGGACTGCCGGAGCCGGCCAGAAATTGGCTGGGCACCGACCAGCTCGGCCGAGACTTGTTGACCAGGCTTATCTACGGCGGACGAATCTCACTGGCCGTAGGACTTCTGGCAACCCTGGTGTCCTTTCTCATCGGAGTCAGTTGGGGTGCCACCGCCGGATTCGTGGGCGGCAAAGTCGACAATATCATGATGCGAATCGTCGATGTGATGTACGGGTTGCCCTTTATCTTTCTGGTGATCTTGCTGATGGTCGTCTTCGGCCAGAATATCATCCTGCTCTTCATCGCTCTCGGGGCGGTTCAGTGGCTGACGATGGCCCGGATCGTTCGCGGCCAGGTGATCAGTTTGAAGAGTCAGGAGTTCGTGGAGGCGGCGCAGACCATCGGGGTGTCGAAGGCGGCGATCATTTATCGTCACCTCATCCCCAACGCGCTGGGTCCGATCATTGTATACGCCACGCTGACCGTACCGGCAGTGATGCTGGAAGAGGCCTTCTTGAGCTTTCTGGGCCTCGGCGTCCAGGCTCCGCAGACGTCCTGGGGGGCGCTGGCAAGTGAAGGGCGTCAGGTCATGGAGATGGCCCCGTGGATGATCATCTTTCCGGGGCTTGCTCTGGCGGTGACCCTATTGAGTTTGAACTTCCTGGGCGATGGACTTCGCGACGCCCTGGATCCGCAGCTTCGCAAGGATTGACGTGGCTTCTGAAACACCAAAAGAATCGGGTAAAGCGGGGCAGGCCCTCTTAGAGGTGCAGGACCTGAAGACCTATTTTGATACCGACGAGGGAACGGTTCGGGCCGTCGACGGAGTGAGCTTTGCGATCGACCGCGGGGAGTGCGTGGGAATCGTCGGGGAGTCGGGCTCCGGTAAGTCGGTCTGCCAGATCTCGGTGCTGGGCTTGATCCCGTCTCCGCCGGGGCGAATCGCCGGTGGTTCGGTGATGTTCGACGGCCAGGAGTTGGTGGGCGCAAAAGAAGACGGGCTGCGCCGGATTCGGGGCAATCGAATCTCGATGATCTGGCAGGACCCGATGTCGAGCCTCAACCCCTTTTTGCGGATCTCCAGGCAGCTCATCGAGCCCCTTGAAGTCCATAAGGGGATGAATCGAGCCGACGCTCGAGAGGCGGCCATTGAGATGCTCAAGAAGGTCGGAATTCCGGGGCCCAGAGAGCGAATCGATCAATATCCCCATCAATTCTCCGGAGGAATGCGTCAGCGGGTCATGATCGCGATGGCCCTTTTGTGCCAGCCGGAGCTCTTGATCGCCGATGAGCCGACGACGGCCCTGGATGTGACGATTCAGGCCCAGATTCTGCAACTCATTAAAAATCTTCGGGTGGATTTGGGGACCAGCGTCATCGTGATCACCCACGATCTGGGTGTGGTGGCCGGAATGGCAGAGCGTATTATCGTGATGTACGCCGGTCGAATCATGGAGAAAGCGTCGGCTACCGATCTCTTTCGTAGACCGTCGCATCCCTACACCGTGGGGCTGTTGAAGAGTGTTCCCCGCCTCGATCGGGGAGCCTCGGAGCGGCTAATTCCTATTGAGGGCAGGCCGCCGAATACGTCGAAGCCGATCGCCGGATGTCCCTTTGCTCCCCGGTGTGGATGGGCCGAAGAACGCTGTTTTACAGAGCGGCCACCACTTCGCTTACTCGACGATGATCACGAGTCGGCCTGCTGGCGAGGGGAGGAGATTCATCGCTCGGAGCTGGGTTCAAGAGCGACCCCCGAATGGGTGGTCCGCGTGGAGAAGCGAGCTTCCCAAGAGACGATCACAGAAGAGGTCCTGGCGGAGATGACCAGAAGAGACGCTGCGTCCGACTCGGCTGGCTCAGAACCGGCCCAGGAGTCCGGCGAGCCCTCGGAACCCGTCGAGAACGTCGATGGTGATAAAGGGACCGAGGCCGACGCGAGTCCGGCAGTAGCCGAAGAGAGAGGAACTGATGGGTGAGCCGTTATTGAAAATTCGCGGATTGAAGATGCATTTTCCCGTCTATCGGGGGGCCTTCATTCGCCGCGAGGTCAACCGGGTTCGCGCCGTGGACGGTCTGGATTTCGACATCGAAGAGGGCGAAACCCTGGGGCTGGTCGGAGAATCGGGCTGTGGAAAGTCGACCACCGGGCGCGCGATCATTCAGCTCTATCGGCCCACCGATGGCGAGGTTCACTTTGACGGAAAAGACCTCTGCACGATGGAGAATCGAGAGCTCCATCCGCTCAGACAAGATCTGCAGATGATCTTTCAAGACCCCTACGGCTCGCTCAATCCGAGGATGACCGTCGGTGATATCATCGCCGAGCCCCTGCGAGTCCATAACCTCGCAAAGGGGACAAAGAGGCGGGAGCGAGTTCAGGAATTGATGGAAATTGTGGGACTCGATCCCAGATTCATCCGTCGCTATCCTCATGAATTCTCCGGCGGCCAACGCCAGCGCATCGGAATTGCCCGGGCCCTGGCATGTGAGCCTCGGTTTATCGTGTGCGATGAGCCGATCAGCGCGCTCGATGTGTCGATCCAGGCCCAGATCATGAATCTGATGGAAGATCTACAAAATGAGTTCAACCTCACTTATCTGTTCATCGCTCACGATCTGGCAGCAGTGCGCCATATCTCGGACCGAATTGCGGTGATGTATCTGGGGCAGCTTGCGGAGTTGGCCGATGGGGAGTCGATCTATAAAAACCCACTCCATCCTTATACGGAGGCGCTGATCTCGGCGGTTCCCATCCCCGACCCCGAGATCGAGCGCGATCGGGAGCGAATTGTATTGGAAGGCGATGTTCCCAGCCCCCTGAATCCACCGTCGGGATGTGTATTTCACACCCGATGCCCCTACGCGTTTGACCGCTGCAAAAAAGAGAAGCCTGCGTTCAAGAAGGCCGATGACGGTCATTTTGTGGCCTGTCACCTCATCGATGAGCCGGAACGCCGCGTGCGAAAAGGTTCTCAAGATGCTTTAGAAACTGCGCAAGAAACCGACGAGGTTCCAGCATGATACGTCCACAATACCGGTTCGTTTTCGCCACCATCGTCCTCTGCGGATTTTTGTGGGCTGTGGTGGGTTGCCGAACTCCGGTGTCTGTGGAGGGTAATCTGCGGGCGGAGCCGTTTCTTGTGGATCATGCATCGTTGACCAAAGACTCTGGAGGGCAACTCTTCGCGGTCGCCGGTCGCGGTCAGGTTCCGCAGCGGTTTGCCACCGTTGAATATAATGACCAGAAACACCTCTTCTGGGCCCTTCGAAATGGCGACCGATCGGTGCAGTTATTGCCGCTGACTCGCTTTGATATCGATTGGTACAATCAGGCGATGCAGCAGCCTGCAAACCTTCGGTTTTATGACGAAGCCGATGAGCTGGCGGTGTCCGACACCCTGGGACTGTGGCGCGGTGGAAACGAAGAGCGCATCCGATGGCTCGGCCCGATTCCCGGCGGAGAGTACCGCGCAGTGGTGGTGCCAGCGGACGTAGATTTGGAGTCGATGTCGTTGCCCGAGCTGATCGTGGGGACGGTCGATATTGATGGCGATGGGATTGTGAATCGACATCGCACATTTGCTCCCCATACCGGACCCTATCTGGTGATTCCCGACGGAATCACAACGACTTCGGCGCCGAGAGCGGCGTCGCTTGCGGGGGCGACCTTTGACTTTGATGGGCTGCAGGGCTGGGTCTGGCAGGAGAGCAGTGGCTCCGAAGACCTGCCCAGCCAGGCGGACCTCCAACAACGAGCCGGCGAATTGGGAGTGGAGTTTCTGGTTACCCGCCGAGGCGAAGACCTGGCGCTCGGATTTGCCGCCGACGCCGGACCTCCCGGTTATGGACCCTGGGGCAGACGAGCGGCGCTTGTGGAATCGGGGATTCTCCTGGACTCAGAAGCCTCCAACCGTGACCGCCGGTCCGCGATGCAGGCCATGGACGACCTCTACAAGGGTCATCCATTGAGCGCTGCCTATCAACTGGCCCGGGCCTCCAATTGGTCGGTCTATCATAACTCGGAGTCTACGCTTCTTCGCCATCAAGATCTGGTAGCGGCCGGTGGATTTATCCCCTGGATGCGGGCGGCTTCTCTGGAAGGAAAAGAGGGAATCGGCCCGGAGCTTTCGCTCTATCTGGGACGAGCTTTTGCCTATGAAGGCCATAAAAAAGCAGCCCTCAGTCATGGGTCTCGAGCCCATCGGCTATTTGGCGAGTGGCCCGGCGACGAAGGTGGATTGGGCCAGGCACAGTCGCGGGTGTTGGAAGCGGATCTATACCTGGCCGCCGGAGACACTTCCGAGGGGATTCGAGCACTGAGACAGGCTCATAATGGGTTCCAACGCGGGGAGGATGCCTATCGAGCAGCTTTGATTGAGCGCCGAATTGGGCTTCTGAACGCTGAGGAGTCTGATTTCGTTCCGATCGCCGACGCATTTTCCGAACTCTCAGCGACCTATGAGGCAGCGCGGACGCTTCTATTGGCCTCGGCGGCACTGATCGAGAGGGAAGAACTCGAGACCGCCACACAGACGTTGGAGCAGTTCAACGACCGCCACGGCTCAGATGCTTCGGGAACCTCCGACAGGCTTCAGCTTCTGGCTCAGGCCCTTACGACGCGCATAAATTGGCTTCAGGGAGAGCAACTCAACACCAGACAACTCTCCGAGCAGGCCCGCCGCGC
>SKNI01000717.1 GCA_007120615.1 Myxococcales bacterium
CGACGTGGAGTTCGATGTCGATGATTTCACCTTTCAGGGGGAATTAGACGGTGATTTTCTCGATCTGCGGGACGTCGACTTCTTCACCCGGCTTCGCTACGAGTCACGAGCAACCGGGGGCGAAGGACTCAGCGCCGCAGCCCGGGTGACCTGGCAGGACGAGGAGACCGGTGATCTTCTCATCGAAACTCCTCTGCCCATCGAAGAGTGGGCCCAGGCCCTGGTCGCCGGAGAAGAGGACCCCATCGTGTGGCGAGATGAATTTTTGACCCTCCCCTTCCGCCTCCGGCTGAAAATCCCTTCCCTCGACCTGGCACGGATACCACTGGAGAGCCTCCGGGAGCAAAACCTCGCCGGCCAGGCTGACGTCGATATCGACATCACCGGCACCGTTCAAAACCCCGAGGGAAAAGTGGACCTCGACCTCGCCAATGTCGGCTTTGATCGATTCCGAGATCTCTCATTCCAGCTCAATACCCGGCTTCGCGATCAGCAGGCCAATTTCGAACGAATTAGCTTCGACTGGGGTAATGACGAGATTTTTGTCGCCGATGGTACCGTCCCGCTGCCCATCGCAACCCTGTTGACCGGCGAAATCATCGATGACATCCCCATCGACTTCCGATGGCAGTTGCGAGAGCTTCCGATCTCCCGGCTGAGTCCCATCGACTACGATTTCGCTCGCATTCAAGGATCGATGGCGGCCTTTGTGGAGTTGACCGGCACCCTGCGGTCTCCTGAATTTCGCTCCCGAGCCGGCCTCTTCAACACCCGCCTTGGTGATGGCAACCCGGGGACTATCTATCTGGAGATTTCCGGTGCCGACAACGAGGTCAGCGTCCACGGAGCGGCCTGTCATCGAATCGATCCCTTTTTATCGTTCGATGGAAATGCGCCGATCTTGATGGATTTTGTGGAGCTTGCTCGCGGCGGGGACTGGCAACTCCCCGGAGAAATCGATCTCCGAATTTATAGCGACGAGATCGAATTGGCTGATGTAGTTCCCACTCAGTTGATCTCCGATTATATCCTCGATCCCCGGGGGCGGTTGGCCGTTGATGTCGACGTCGGAGGAACCTGGGAGGAGCCCAATATGGAGGGGTTCTTCGAGATCACCGATGGAGCGGTCACCCTCCCCGAATTTGCCCGGCGATTTACAAACATCAACGGTCGCATTGACCTCGATGAAGAGGAGATTTCCATCGCACGATTCTCGGTCGACGACGGCCCCAGTGAGGTCGAATTGTCGGGAGTCATCGGGCATCACCTCTTTATCCCCGATGAAGTCGATCTTCGCCTGGTAGCGGATCAATTTAATATTGGTGGATTCGGAGTTGATTTCCCGGTCTTTCTGACCGCTGACACCACGGTGGCCGGTAATATCAGGGGGGAGCCAGGCGAGATAAGCGTCCATATCCGGGATCTGGAAGTGGTCCTCACCGATGACTGGGATCGAGCCCTACACAGCACCGAGCTCGACGATGATATCGTGGTCCTCGATGGACGGCGCGACGAGCGACCCGCCGCCGATATCGTCGACCCTGACACCGAGGGCTTAGGAGATCTCAATCTTGTGGTCAATCTGGTCATCGACCGCAACGCCTGGGCCCGCCATCCCAACGGCGATATCAACCTTCAGGCCAACGTTAGCGCTGAGATCGTCGGGAACCTGGTCACCATCTCTGGTACCGTCGACGCCCTTCGGGGAGAATTGGAGTTTCTCGGCCGCCGCTTCGTCGTACAGGAAAGTGAGATCAACTTCGTGGGAGCAATCCCGCCCAACCCCCGCCTCCAGATCGAAGCCCATCATCCCCTGGACCGAGCGATCACCCAGGCATTGGGTCCCGCTACCTCCGGAGAGCCTCGAATCATCTTTCGCATCACGGGCACCGCCGAAGCCCCCCGGCTGGAGTTGCAGAGCGATCCCGCCATGACCGACACCGAGATTCTCTTCGTTCTGATGACCGGACGCCCTCCCGACCGAACGGGCATCGGACAAGAGGAAGGCGTCGCCACCCAGGCCCTGGCCGCCGTCGGTGGTCTATTCTTCGGGATGCTTCAAGAAGAGCTGGCTGGCACCGTCCCCGTCGACGTGCTTCGCTTAGAGCCCGCAGTCCCCGGAATGGAAGGTGGTCGCCTCGAGGTCGGGAAATTCTTGACCAATGACCTCTTTATCTCCTATCGCCGCCAATTCGGCGCCGACGAAGATGTGGCCTCCAACATCATTCGCCTGGAATATCACTTCCTGCCCCGCTGGATGGCCGAGGTCCGCTACACCGACCGAAATGAAGGGGGCTTCAACCTCTTCTGGGACGCCCTCTGAGCCGGGTAAATACCCTTATTCGGCAGCGATGCCCCAGGTCACCACCAGATCGGACGCCAAACCGAGGTCTTCGGAGACAAAGAGCGACGGGTTTTGCTCCCGGGATGCCTGCCGGGCTTCTCGTGCTACCCGGGGAGCGACATAGGCTTCCAACTCCGCAAGGCTAATCTGGCCATCACCGTCACCATCGGCCCGCCCCAGCCCAAGCCCCTCCACCAGGTAGTGGGTAAAGAGTCCGATGTCCTCGCCGGCTCGGTTTCCGCTGATCTCCGTCGCCTGAGATGCTGAGAAAATCGCGATTCTAGACTTCGGCTTGGTATCCTGCACCGGAACCAGGGGACGGATCCCCTCGGGCAGCACCGAACGGCCTCCGGTGCCCGAAAAACAGGCGTCCACAAAGGCGATGATCTCGCGAGCCGACGTCGCCTCCAGGCGATCCATGACCATCGACAACTCCAGACCGGTGTCCTCCATACTCTCCGGGGTCGCCTCATAGGGAAGCAAAAAGGAGGTCCCTTCCGAGGGATCCGGAGAACCGTGACCGCTGAAATACAGATAAATTCGCCCCCCGGCCGGCACATTATTATCCAGCCATCGAAGCTCCGAGAGGATATCGCCGCGGGTGGCGTTCTGATCGGTGAGCACCCGAATATTCTGCTCCGGAAGTCCCATGCTCAACTTCACCAGTTCCGCAAATTTCTCTGCGTCTCCCCTTGCGCCGGTGGGGGCCGGCAGATCGCGGTATTCCTCCACGCCGATGATCAGCGCGTAGGATTGCCGCTGGGGGGTGGCCGTGGCAAAGGAGTGGGAGGAAGCGTCCGAAGGATCCGGCTTCGACTCCTCCGGGACAAATGATGCCGTCGACGCCCCGCCGATTCCTCGAGCAACTCCCCTCTTAAATAGGTCATTCACCGCCAGGTCCGCGATATAATTAGAGGAGCGATACCCACCGTGGTTGGTCTCTAAGTCGCGCCAGACCCAGTGACTTCCGCTATCCCCGCTGCTCAAAAACTCACTGCCGTCGATGAGATCGACCTCGATCTTCATTCGTTTGGCGTCCCCGGCCTCTTCCTCGTGGCCTTCTGCCATCGCATCGGGCACCTCGTTTAATGTAATCAAGGTACGAATCACAGCGTGATGCTCCACCGTCGGGTCGTCGGTGACCCGAACCCCCTGGGCCTGCAACCGGGTCCGCAGATCGCGCTGAACTCGCGCCGACACACCGGCTTGCTCTCCAAATTCGCTGGCATCGCCGACCACCGTGGGAGCCTCGATGAGGACCACGCCCTGCTGCAACTCCGCAGGCGTCTGACGCATCTCCACCGGCGCCGGGGCGCAGGCGCCGCACCAGAGAACAAAGCCCACCACACTGAAAAATAGCCATTGGATTTTCATAGGTTCACCAGAGATAAAAAAGACGACTCCTCAGCCAAATCACAACCGTGCAGCTTTAGAGCCTACAGGATCCGATTTGACGCCGGAAGTCGTCCCTTTATTTATTCAGCAGCCTCTTACGCCAGCGCCTGCTCCAGATCGGCCAATAAATCAGCGCTGTCCTCAATACCCACCGAGAGTCGCACCAGACCATCGGAGATTCCCAACTCCGCTCGAACCTCCGGAGGCACCGAAGCGTGAGTCATGATCGCCGGATGCTCGATCAGACTCTCCACTCCACCGAGACTCTCGGCCAGCGCAAAGACCTTCACACGCTCCAGCATTCGGCGGGCCGGCTCCAGACCATCTTTGAGAATAAAAGTGATCATTCCCCCGAAACCGGACATCTGTTTCTTCGCCAGCTCATGCTGAGGATGGGACTCCAGCCCCGGAAAGATCACTTTTTCGATAGCATCGTGTCCCTCCAGATAATCGGCGATCTTGATGGCGTTCTCCTGGTGCTGACGCATGCGTACCGCCAGCGTTTTGACACCGCGCATCACCAGCCAGCAATCCATGGGACCCGGCACCGCTCCGATGGAATTCTGCAACACTCGCAGCTTCTCAGCGAATCGATCTTCATTGGTGATCACCACCCCCCCGACCACATCGGAGTGGCCGTTGATAAATTTGGTGGTGGAATGAACCACCATATCGGCCCCCAACTCCAGGGGATTCTGAAAATAGGGGCTCATAAAGGTATTATCCACGACCACCGGGATATTCTGCTCGTGAGCGATCTCGCAGATCGCCTCAATATCACAGATCTTGAGCATCGGATTGGTGGGCGATTCCAACCAGACAAGCTCCGTCGACGGATTCAACGAATCCCGAAAGGCGTCCAGATCGGTCATATCAACGAAACTAAAGCCGATTCCCATCTTCCGAAATACCTTGGTGAACAGCCGATAGGTTCCGCCGTAGACATCGTCGCCGCTGACAACGTGGGCCCCGGATTTGAGGAGATGCAAAATCGTGGCTGTCGCCGCACATCCCGAAGCAAACGAGATCCCATGCTCTCCACCCTCCAGGCTCGCCAGGCAGTCCTCCATAGCATTGCGGGTCGGGTTATGGGTCCGACTATACTCAAATCCCCGATGCTCTCCGGGGGACGACTGTATATAAGTAGACGTCTGAAAGACGGGAGTCATGATCGCTCCCGTCGTCGGATCCGGTTCCTGACCGGCGTGAATCGCCCGAGTATCAAATCCCCATTCTCTATGTGCCAGCTTCGGTTTATGCATAAACAACCCTCCAGATAGTTTGGTAAAATCATTCTTCGCGCCGCCCTATCATAGTGGGACGCTTTAATTTCACAACTGCCAAGTGCTGCCCGCCCGAAATTCGTGGGCCCTACCGACCAACAGCACAAGTCGTCCCCTTCGCCCCTGCCACTCCCAATCCTGCCTGTGGCTTCGAAATACTGTTGACAACTACCCCGGCCGTGGTTAGGGTTCGCCGTCGCTCCCCCGGCGCTAGATGAACAAGCATGCGCGTTCTGCAACCGCGCAGCCTTCGGGGGCACCGATTCGATCGGTGGTTAGGTTTCTTTGAGTAGAAGGTGGAAGCCGCTTCTGATGACGTGGACCATAAGGGTCTGCGGGCGGTACTTCCCAGAACCAATATGTCGCTCTGCAAGCGCTAGACCAAGGTCGTCAATGACTGTTCAACAAACCGATTCCTTCCCTTCAACCGAAGACTTCGCAGCCCTCCTCGAGGAGAAAGAAGACTTCACCACCGCGATCCGAGAGAACGAAATTACTCCCGGGCGCATCTTAGAAGTTGGTGATGACTACGTTCTCGTCGATATCGGATTCAAATCCGAAGGCCGCATCGATCTCTCCGAATTCACCGATGAGTTTGGCAAAGTTTCCGTCAAAGCCGGGGACACCGTCGACGTTCTGCTGGAAGCCCGTGAAGACGATTCGGGCCAGTGTGTCCTCTCCAAAGAGCGCGCCGATCGGATGAAAGTCTGGGAGATCATCTCCACCAAAGCCGAGGCCGACAATCTGGTCCGCGGTGTCATCACCAACCGCGTCAAAGGCGGTCTCCAGGTGGACATCGGGGTCAAGGCATTTTTGCCCGGCTCTCAAGTGGAGCTTCGCCCCACCCGAAACCTCGACAAATATATCGGGCAGGAATTCGCGTTTAAGATCATCAAGTTCAACAAGCAGCGCGGAAATATCGTTTTGAGTCGACGAGCGCTGCTGGAACGAGAGCGCGCCGAACTCAAGCAGAAGACGCTGGAGAAGCTCAAAGCCGGCGCCGTCATCGATGGTATCGTCAAAAACCTCACCGACTACGGTGCGTTTGTCGACCTCGGCGGCATCGACGGCCTCCTCCACATCACCGACATGAGCTGGGGACGAGTCTCTCACCCCACCGAGCTCTTCAACGTCGGCGATGAGATTCAGGTCAAAGTCCTCAAGTTCAGCCCCGAAAGCGAGCGCGTCAGCCTCGGCTACAAGCAGCTTACTCCCGATCCCTGGGAAGGCGCCGAAGATCGCTACCCCGACGGAATTCACGTCCTCGGCCGCGTGGTCAGCCTCATCGACTACGGTGCCTTTGTGGAATTGGAAGAGGGCATCGAAGGCCTCGTCCATATCTCCGAGATGAGCTGGACCCGACGCATCAAACACCCCAACCGGGTCGTAAGCGAAGGCGAGATCATTCGCTGCGTGGTGCTCAACCTCGATACCGACGCCAAGAAAGTCAGCCTCGGCATCAAGCAAATCGAGCCCAACCCCTGGACCCTTCTCGAAGATCGCTACCCCGTGGGTACGCGAATCCTCGGAAAGATTCGAAATATCACCGACTTCGGCCTCTTCGTGGGCATCGAAGAAGGCATCGACGGCCTGGTTCATATCAGCGATATCAGCTGGACCCAGAAAATCCGTCACCCCTCCGCGCTTTACGAGCCCGGCGAAGAAGTGGAAGCCGTCGTCCTCAATATCGATGTCGACAACGAGCGCTTCTCTCTCGGTATCAAGCAGCTCGAGTCCGATCCATGGGAGACCCTTCCCCAGCGCTACCCGCCAGGGAAGATCGTCAACGCCAAGATCACCAAGCTCACCGATTTCGGCGCATTTGCCGAAGTGGAAGAGGGCATCGAAGGCCTCATCCACATCTCGGAGCTGGCCAGCGAGCGCATCGAAGAGCCCGGTGAAGTCGTCAAAGTCGACGAAGAGCATAAAGTCGAAGTCATCAGCGTTGATCCGAAAGAGCGAAAGATTGCTCTCTCCATCAAAAACTTCGTCCGTCGCTCTCAGACCGGAAACCTCACCGAATACAGTGAGGAAGCTGGTGCCACCGCTCAGCTTGGAGATTTACTCAAAGGCAAGCTCGGCGACCTGACCGGAGACTCCTCCGAAGAGGAAGCCGTCGAAGCTGCTCCGGAAGAGGAAGCCGTCGAAGCTGCTCCGGAAGAGGAAGCCGTCGAAGCGGCCC
>SKNI01000461.1 GCA_007120615.1 Myxococcales bacterium
ATCGGAAGCGAGCCCTCGGTGACCAAACAGCTGATCGATGTTTATAATAAATACGGTCAGGGCGTGGTCAGTCTGATGCCCGTCCCCGAAGAAGAGGTATCCCGCTACGGCATCGTCACCGGTGAGAATTGGGCGCCTTCTCTTCACCGGGTTCGAGCGATCGTGGAGAAGCCCGATCCCAAAGTAGCGCCGTCGAATCTGGCCGTCATTGGTCGCTATTTGTTGACGCCGGTGATCTTCGACTATCTCAAGGCGATGGAGCCCGATGAAACCGGAGAGATTCAGTTGACCGATGCGCTGTCGAAGCTGGCGCGGGAACGAGCCCTGGTGGGCTATGAATTTACTGGCCGTCGCCATGATCTGGGCGATAAATTGGGATTCTTGACGGCCAATATTTCCTATGCTTTGCGTCGAGATGATCTGGGGCCGAAGGTTCTGAAATATCTGCGCAGAAAAGTAGCCGAGGCCGATGAAAGTCTGGATGAAGAATAGAATTTCCGCTGGCCTGGCGGTGGCAGCGATGGTGGCCACGCTCAGCGTATCGCCGGTGGTAGAAGCGATGCCGCCGCCGGTGGAGGTCGCCCTCAAAGTGGTAGGCCAGGGCGGTGAAGATCGTCGAGAGATGTCGTGGACCCTCACTCTTGTGGCCGACGGGATAAATCGATTGGAATCCACCGCCGTCGGCGACCAAGAGAATACGATCGAATTCAGGGGAGATGACCACGAGGTGACGATCAGCAACGAATCTGAAGCCCCCTGGAATTTAATGTGGTCCGTTCTCTGGTCGGAGAATCCCTACCAGGATCTGGCCAATCTCCGGCGGCAGTGGACCGATGAATCGGGGCGGGTCGAGGTGGTAGGCGGGGAGTTGGCCTATTGTTACGGCCCCGGTGATCGGTCGCGATTATGCATCGACACCGAAGCGCGGCGGATTCTCGCCCTGACGGTGACCGTGGACGGCGTGCTCTGGGAACTCAGGTCCAGTCAAAGCGGAGAGCGCCTGCAGGTGACCGCCGATGGGTCTCTTGTGGCCAGGTTGAGTGGCAGGTGAGAATCCGTTCTCTATTCTTACGCAACCTGAGGCTTCAATGCTGGAGCGGGCTTTGTTTTGGGCCGGCTGAAATCGCGACGCTTCAACAACAGAGCGTTGGAGACCACGCTGACACTGGACAGGGCCATGGCGGCGGCGGCGAACGCCGGATGCAGAAAGCCCAGCGCTGCGACCGGAAGAAGGGCGGTGTTGTAGATAAACGCCCAGAAGAGGTTCTGGCGAATCTTTCCGTACGTGGCCCGGGCGATCTCAATGGCGCGGCGAACCCCGTCGAGGGAGCCCGAAATGAGTGTGAGATCGGAGGACTCAATGGCGACGTCAGTGCCGGTTCCGATGGCGATCCCAAGGTCGGCCTGAGCGAGCGCCGGGGCGTCGTTGATGCCGTCTCCCACCATGGCCACCACTCGGGTGCCGCCGGCCTGAATATCTTTGATGGCTTCGGCTTTGTCTCCGGGGCGAACCTCGGCTTTGATTCGGTGGGATGGGATTCCGACGCGAGCGGCCACGGACTGGGCGGTCTGAGCGTTATCACCGGTGATCATCCAGACGTCGATTTTTCGACTGTGAAGCCAGGAGACGATCTCGATGGCGTCTTCTTTGATGGCATCTTCGGTAGCCAGAAGGCCGACCAATTGTTTGTTGGCCGCCATAGCGATGACGGTCTTGCCCTGTTTTTGGAGGGCTTCGATCTTCTTCCAGTCCAGGGTGACGTCGCAGGTCTCCGAGATCCAGGAGGGTTTGCCGATGAAGAGGTGACGCCCGTCGATGATTCCGTGGACGCCGTCTCCGGCGACGGTCTTAAAGTCATTGCAGTCGGGAAATTCGATTCCTCGCTCTCGAGCTTCTTCGACGATGGCCATCCCAATGGGGTGTTGGCCGGGCTCTTCAAGGCTTGCGGCGAGTCGAAGGATCTCGATCTCATCATCACCGACCAGATCGGTGACGATCATCTCGCCGCGGGTCAGAGTTCCCGTCTTATCGAAGACCACGGCGTGAAGGGCTCGAGCGCGCTCCAGGGCCTGGGCGTTTCGAATCAGGACGCCCATACTGGCCCCTTTACCGGTGCCCACCATCATGGCCATCGGCGTGGCGAGCCCGAGAGCACAGGGACACGCGATGACCAGAACGGCGACGGCCGGCAAGATCGCGGCCATGGGTGTTCCGAAAAAGGCATGAGCGAAGAATGTGCCGATCGAGATGAGGATCACCGCCGGAACAAAGATACTGGAGACGCGGTCCACCATTTGTTGGACGTCGGCTTTGGATGCCTGGGCTTCCTCGACCTGGCGAACAATCTGGGCCAGGGCGGTCTCAGAGCCCACGCGGGTGACCCGAATGATGAGCTGACCGTCGGTGTTGATCGTGCCGCCGATGACCTCGTCTCCTTCGGAGCGGGTCGCCGGGATGGATTCCCCGGTGAGCATGGATTCGTCGACGTCGGCCCGCCCGTCGATGACGATGCCGTCGGTGGCGATTTTTTCGCCGGCCCGAACTCGAATCTCGTCGCCCAGGGCCAGTTCAGTGGCGGGAACGGCGACCCAGGAATCGCCTCGGCGCACCTGTGCGGTGGCCGCAGCCAGGTCCAGAAGGGACTCGATGGCCTCTCCGGCTTTTCCTTTGGAGCGCGCTTCCAGCCATTTTCCCAGACCGATGAGCGTGATGATCATCGCCGCGCTCTCAAAATAAGGGTGGGCGTGGGCGTGGACCCCAAAAATATAGAGCAGGCTGATCACTGTGGAAAATACGTAGGCCGTCCCGGCACCCAGTGAAACGAGGGTGTCCATATTGAAATGAAACCGCTTGATCGCCTTCCAGGCTCCCACAAAAAAGCCCTGTCCAACGTAAGCGACGACAAGGCCCGTGAGGTAAATCAAAAGCCCCAGCCGGGCGACTTCGGCGGTGTGGTTGGACTCCCAGGTGAACCACATCGGGCCCATATCCAGGACCATGATCGGGATCGTCAGGGCGACTCCCGCCGTCCATCGTCGAAACCAGAAATCGGCTTCTTCGGCCCGTCGTTCGCTGACGCGACTCTTTTTGGCTTGTACCGGGGAGGTCGAAGTGGAGGCCGACACGGGACGCGGTTCTTCGACCTGGTATCCTGCTTTCTCTACGGCTCCTTTGAGGCTCGGGTAGAGTTCGTCGACGCCGGCGTCGGGATCCAACTCAACTTTCGCTGTTTCTGTGGCGAAATTGACGGCAACTGAGGATACTCCACCCACTTTTTCTAGAGCTTGCTCCACCTGACGGACGCAGGACCCACAGGTCATTCCACGAATCTCGAGAGTGGTGGAATCGCCCGGTTCACTGCTGTCGGAGCGTGCTGGCTTTTGTTCTGCTTGCTCCGGATCTGTTGAATCTTCTTCTACTTCTTCGAGTTCTTCCGGAAAATTGTTGGAGGAAGAGACCCGAGCTTCGTAGCCTGCGTCGGCGATGGCCTGAAGGACCCGCTGGCTGGTTTCCTCGTCACCTTCCACCAGGTCGACGCGGGCCGAGTCTTCGGCCAGATTCACCTCGTAGGATTCTACGTCGTCCAACCCGGAGAGGGCTTTCTCTACCCGGGCGACGCACTTTCCGCAGGACATTCCATCGATCGAAAGTTGAAGTGTCGACATCATTTCCCCTTACGGCGTTTCTTCTTCTTTCCCTTCTTTACGTTGCCCTCATCATCAACGTTGACGACCCCTTTTACCTCTTGCTTTTTTTTATCTTTTTTTCCGTCCCCTTCTTTGTGAGCTGCCCATTCCATGACGTCGTTATTTCGCCATCGAGTCCAGCCGTAGATTCCGAGGATGAAGAAGAGTGCGACTGTATATTGAGCGGGGGTCAGTCCGAGGTAGCGAACATCGCCACCGAAGGCCAGATCTCCCGGCTGAGCGCGCAGGAAATCGAGCATGAATCGATAGGGAGCATAGAGCAGGGGCAAGAGCCACAGATAGAGCCCGCGGCGTCTGGGCTTCAGGCTCAGGTATAGAAAGAGGGCCGAGATTCCGGCCCACCAGATCGCTTCGTAGAACCCCAGATCATGGCGAATAACACCGTCGGGGAATTCCATGGCCAACGGGAAGATCTCGGGGACGGCGCCACCGGTGACGTCGTAGATCCAATTCCAGAGGCCGAAGTCGGCGGCCGCCTGTCCGGGGTGATCGTGAACCAGGGCGCAGCCGATTCGGCCGAATAAAAAGGCAAACGGCAACGTCCAGGCCGCCAGGCTGGCCCAGGCCAGATGGTCCTCGTCGGGATTTCGGTAGCACCAGACGATATACGCCAGCCCACCACCGAGGACACCGCCCACGCTGGAGATCGATCCCCAGACCTGGAAGAGAATAAAGGGATTCTCTCTCAGGACGTGGGGCTGGTAGGTCAGCACCTCAAAAATATGAGAGAAAATCCAGCCGCAGATGACCAGGTAAATGGCCAGGTTATGGACTTTCTCCGGGGGCACCCCGAGGACGCGGTTACCGAAGCGGCCGACGAGCCACAACGCTAAGATGATCCCCGTCACGACGGAGAGGCCGAAGGAGTGCAGGGTGAGTGGGCCGAGTTCCCACGGTCCGAGTTGCCAGTAGGGAAGAACCCCGAGAACAGACATTTGAAGACTCCGTTAAATCCAGACAGCGCAGTAAGCCATTGTCCCGAGCCAACCAATTGGTCCGGGAGGCCATTGAACGTTCATTGGCCGGCATGACTACCGCAAAGTGGTCAGGGGTTCAATTTACGAAGTGGGTCGAAAATTTCCCGACCGCCAGGATTGTCCTGTAACGAAAAGCCACGATCGGTCGAATCACCTAGACGTTAAGCCGTCTGGCGAGGAAGTGGTCGGCCAGCGTGAGAGCAGCCATGGCTTCGATGACCGGGACCGCCCGCGGGACGATGCAGGGATCGTGGCGACCTTTCTTGGCCATCGAACCCACAGTGCTCGCCGGTTTAAAGTAGACTCGAAATACGATTCGCTCTCCGTTACTGATTCCACCCTGGATGCCGTTTGCGGCGGGGCTGATTCCGGCATCGGGGCCGGAACCGGCGATCCCCGTATGAAATTGCTGGCCGGCGGCGCGGGCCGCTGCCGGAGCATCACCGAGCCCAACGCCCACGACCGCCCCGACGCTCATAAAGGCGTCGGCCATGCTATTTTTCATTTTCCAGAATACGGGATCGCCGAGACCGGCGGGGAGACCGTCGATGCGGATCTCGATGATCCCGCCCCGAGAGTCCCCCTCTTCTTTGCACGTCTCTAAGTCCTCGGTAATTCGCGCGGCGACCTCGGGGTCGGGACACCGAGAGGCGTGAGCGTCCACGTCGTCGATGCTCAGAGCCTCGGGGATATCCTCGGCGATGTTGGTGCCGATCTGGCGAGTAAATCCAACCACCGAGACCTCTTCGGGGAGCAAGAGCCTGGCGAAGGAGCCTCCGATCACCCGGGAGACCGTTTCTCGCCCCGAGGCTCGGCCACCGCCGCGGTAGTCGCGATGGCCGAATTTCTCTTCCCAGACCCGATCGGCGTGACCGGCCCGGTAATAATTGGGATCGTAATCTTTGCTCCGTGCGTTGGTATTTCGAACCACAACGCAGATCGGTGATCCCAGGCTCTTGCCGTCAAATACACCGCTCAGGATCTCGGCTTTATCGGCTTCCGAGCGGGAGGTGGTTATCTTGGACTGCCCCGGTCGTCGCCGATTCAGGTGGGGTTGGATATCCCGGTCCAGATCGACGGAGATGCCTGCGGGGAAACCGTCAATCACGGCGCCCATCGCCGGGCCGTGGGATTCGCCGAAGGTGGTGAGCGTTAAGAGACGTCCGAATGTGTTGGCGTTCATTGAGGGTACTCCGAGTTAGATGTTCGACTCCAAAAGAAGCGTTGTGCTCTGGCCTGAGCGTCAAAAAACAAATCTCCCTGAAGGTGAATCACGTCAGTCGGGGGTTCGCTGACATGATTGTAGTGGAGATCGAGCCAGGCACGGCACGGGGGAGTATTTGAATTTGGCTCTCCCCGAGTTCCGGAGGCGTTGATGATGAGATCGATATCAGAGATGTCCAGATGCTCCCTTTGCCAGCCGTTTCTTCCCGAGAGATGCGCGACGATGGTCCAGCCGCGAGCCTTCAGCGCGCGCAGTACGGCGAAACTGGCGCCGCCGCGACCGAAAACGACGGCCCGACCGGGGCCGATGCTCTGGGACTTGAAATATTCAAGGGAAGCATCCATTCCGGCTTCATCGGTGTCCGTGGCCTGCCATCGCGAGTCGTCGGCATCGATTCGTCGCAGGGTATTGACGGCGTGCAGGTGTTTTGGATTTTCGACCCGATGAATCTCAATGGCTTCTCTTTTGAGCGGCGAAGTGATCGAGATGCCCCGGATGGGAAGACGATTTAAAATGGTGAGCGCCTGGTCCAACTGACCTCGAGAAACCGGGATTTTCAGGTAGCTTGTGCGGGGAACGTCAATTTTGTCATTTATGATAATTTCGGAGAGGGCGGCTCGGCGGTGCCAGATGTCTCCCTGACTGGCGCTGACCGGATCACCGATGAGGGCGTCAAAATTCCGGGGATAACTACCGGCGAGGTGGGGGAGAAAGTCCTGGAAATCCATAGCGCTCGGATGATCGGGGTTCCGAGAGCGAAGGCCGATGGGGAGATAGTTGGTTCTATTTCTGTGAGCGAGTATGGGACGCATCCAGGCCAATCCTGAACCTCGGGGCAAGAGGGTCTCCTGGCGCGGGCTCTTTCGAAATCGATCCGCCAGATTCAGAAAGCCCTCCAACTCATCCCAGGAAGAGACCAGAGGGGCGTATTTCAAAGCGATTTTTTCGTCCGGGATTCCCAGGTGCTCAGCACACCGACGGGCGGCTTCGTCGAGTTTATCAAAGGCGTCGTTGTGAACCGTTTCGGGATGACTGGAGATGAGAATTGTCTCCGGCAGTTTCGTCGGTGATAAATTGAGGAAGTCGTCGATGAATTCGACGTCGATATCCCAGATCGAAGCCCGGCCAGATTGTTCCAGCCATCGTGGATCATTGTGTCGGAGGCTGGCGATATACCTCGAACCCCGGGTAGCTCTCGCCAGCTCTTTGTCAGACAGGGTCTCGAAGACGTCACTCCGAAGCTCGACACCGGCCATTCCGAGACGTCGGGCAT
>SKNI01000586.1 GCA_007120615.1 Myxococcales bacterium
GCTGCTGTGACCGGCCCCGGCCCTGATGTTACGGACTCCGGGAAACAAAAGATCGATCCCAACGAGTCCTATCGACCTCCGTCCCGTGATAAGGCCGGGCTCAATATCTTTCTGTGGATCGCGTTCTCCATACTGGCATTGGCCGCTCTGGCACTGACAGCCCACCTGGCCGGCCTCATCGATCTGGAGGAGTTGATCGGACTGATTGACGACGAAGAAGTGGTCGTCGAGATCGTCGAAGAAGTGGTCGAGGAAGCCCCGGAGGAAGGGCCTGCCGAGATACCGGAGCCCGCAGCTGTTCGCGACCCTGCCGAGGTGGATCGGATATTGGAACGGGCACGAGATGAGATGGAGTCCAATCGGTTGTCTCGTGCTATGGAATTACTGGACCGAGCGGAGATGCTCGATTCCGAGAGAATTCAACTCTACGATATGAAGGCTGAAGTCCATGAAAAACTCAACGAGATGGACAAAGCTGAAGCGATGCGTGAACGGGCACAACAGCTCCGGGTTTCGGGAGGTGGATCACCTGCCCCGTCGGAGCGTTCGGCGGACGAGTGAGATTCATGCCCCTGAAGCCGGCATAGGCGGTGAATGATGGACGTCTCATGCCCCCGGTGTGATACCGTTTACGAATTCGACGCCGAAAAAGTACGTGGCGGCGGGGGAGTTACACTCAAATGCAGCCAGTGCGAGCACCTCTTTCGATTGGAATCACCGGTGGGCATCCTCGACGAGAGTCAGCGTCGTTGGATGGTGCGAAAGACGGACTCCGGCGATATTTTGTATTTTGCCGGTTTTGATACCCTACACAAATGGATTATGGAGGGACGAATCGATGGTAAAGACGCCATCTCCCGCACCGGTGAATCCTGGAAGGTGATTCAGACCATCGGCGAATTTACCCCCATTTTTCAGGTGGTCGCCTCTATCGCACGGCTGACCGCAAAAGATGAGAGTGCCGATTCATCGGAGAAGTCGGTGACGCCCCCGGTGAAACGTTCCGCGTCCACAACCACCTCGCCCACAAACACAGCGCCCACCACGACGCAATCTGTCGGAAAAAGTACCGCCAACAAGCGATCACGTACGGCTCCCGGCAGACCGGATCATTCTACAATCCCCCCCGATTCGACGGCGCCGGTCGCCAGACGGCTGACGAAACCTGCTGCATCCCCGGAGCAGCCAGCTTCAAAAAGCCCGCGAAAACCCAATCGGGCGACCCACCGAACGGTGCCCGGGAGACCGGGAAATGTGTCCGGAGGCCATCGGGCACAGGAGGAGAGTCCCGGCGAGGCTCCGCTGCGAAAGCGTCAGTCCACCATTCAATCGACTCCGGCGCCGGCGATCAGCCGTTATGAGGGAAAAGATCGATTTGACGAGAGTCCCCGTGAAGACTCCAGACCGGATGTCGAACTCGACGATGACTGGAGCCTTGGAGATTTGCCTCTTCCAGAAGAAGACCGGCCGAGTCTGAATGAAGCGCCGGTCAAAAAGCGCCGCCGCTGGCCCTGGTTATTGGTTGCTGCGCTCCTTTTGGCCATCGGGGCCGCCATCTGGCAGCAGGAGGCCCTGGAGGAATTTATCGATACCTCTGGTGCGTCGGTCCCCGGCGCTGCTCAAATACAGGAGCGAGCGACAGCGCAACCGGAAGAGACGTCGGACCCCGTGGGGCTGGCCAGAAGCGGAATAAGTGGAGCTCTGGAAGAGGCCGGGGAAGAGGTGAGAAAGACGGTTTCTCCCCTTGTCTCGACAGCGGTTGATGGGGCCCGGATGCGAGTCGAGAAAGCCGTTGAGGCAGGCGTCGTCGATGCGAGGCGGGCGGCTCAGCCGTCGGCTTCGGAATTGATTCGCAGAGGACGTCGTTCCCTGGACCGTGGAGATGGTCACGGGGCGAGGAGAAGCTTTCAGCGGGCGCTGGAGGAAGAGCCCGGCAATGCTGAGGCTACCGTGGGACTGGGTTGGGCCTATCTTTCACTTCAGGATGTGGATTCGGCCGTGATTCGCTTCCACGCTGCTCTTCGTCAGGATTCATCGGTGGGGGAAGCTCTTATCGGACTGGGACGGGCGGAGCGAGTTCGAGGAGATCGACGGGCAGCACTGTTGGCCTATGAGCAATACCTGCAGCAATTTCCCAACGGCTCCGACGCATCGATCGCTCGCTTTCAGAGTGAGCAGCTTCGTCAGGCCCTGGGCGACTGATCAGTCGAGTTTTCACAGGGTATCACAGGGACGGAAATCAGAAATGACTATGAGACGACTTTTTATCGCCGTGGATCTGGCGATCCCCGTGGTGGAGCGCCTGGCGTTGTTGCAGGATGAGGTCCAGAGCCGGTTGGAGGAGAAATGGGAGGAGAGGGTACGCCTGCGCCGAACACAGGCTCCCAATATCCATATTACGCTAAAGTTTATCGGTGATACGGCTCCGGAGCTTGTCCCCATGATTCACGCTCTTCTGGAGAAACTCTGTGAGCCCTTATTTCCCTTTGAAGTGGAATGTCTCGGGGTAGGAGTTTTTCCAGAGCCCCGGCGTCCTCGAATTCTGTGGGCCGGCCTCGACGAAAAGAGCGCCGAAGTGCTGGGTTTGCTGCAGACCGCGTTGGAGCGAGATCTTCACAAATTGGGGCTTGATAAAGAATCGCGCCCCTACCGCCCCCATGTCACACTGGCGCGGGTGAAGTCGCGCAGCGCTCCGTCATTTGAGGAGCTCATCGCGGACTACAGCGATGTGAGTTTTGGAAAGAGCTATATCAAGGATCTGATTCTCTACGAATCTCATCTCGACTCCACGGGCGCCCGGTATGAGGTGGTTCATCGCTATCCACTGGGGAGCGCCTGAATTCCGTTGAGGACTTCGTTCTCGGAGAAGGGCCCGCTGATATCGTGATGCTCCAGACGGTTTTCCAGGTGCCATAAGAGAAGCGCCGTGGCCACATGGACCGAGAGGGTGCGGACCTGGTCTCGGGAACGGCCGGTGAAATAAGATCGTCGATGGTAGACACCCCGGGGAGTGGCAAGGGCGAAGTCCACGGTGCCCACGGGTTTGTCGTTGGTGCCACCGGTGGGTCCGGCGATACCGCTGATGGCCAGCGCGAAGGTCGCTCCCGATCGCCGGCGGGCTCCCGCAGCCATCTGAGCGACGACCTGAGGGCTTACGGCGCCGAAGTTTGCCAGGATTTCAGGATTGACGCCCACCAGGCGTTCTTTGGCGCTGTTGGCATAGGTCAGATACCCCTCTTCAAAATATTGGGAGCTACCGGAGACTTCGGTGAGTCGGGCAGCCAGAAGTCCGGCGGTGCAGGACTCGGCCACCGAGACGGTTGCCGAGGCGTCCAGGAGTCGACGCCGCAATCGCTGCCCGAAACTCTCCTCTTCGTCGGCCACAAGCCAGGGTCCCAGTTGGGCCCGGATCATCGCTTCGACTGTGTCACTGGCCCGGCGATCTCCTTTGAGGCTAACCTCGATCAGCGATTGATCGGCGCGATATCCGACTCGAATATTACGTCGGCGGGCCTCTCCTGCGGCCTCCATGATCTTGGTCTCGATCTGGCTTTCACTGAGCCCGAAGAAGGTCATCTTCGTGCGATATTCGACGATCTCTTCATCGCCGGGCATGGGAAGATAGCGATCGACGAACCAGCGAAATTCAGAAGGAACGCCGGGAAAGAAGAAATACCGGGTATCTTTTTCATCGAGGTAGAAGCCGGCGGCCGAGCCCACTTCGGTGGCCAGAACCGTGGCAGCCGTGGGGAAGGTGCACTGGCGATGGTTATTTTCGGTAAATGGAAACCCTCGGGATTCAAAGGCCGCGCGCAGACGCTGAACCATTTGGATGTCTTCCTCCAGGTCCGAGCCGCTGAATGCGGCGGCGGCCTCTCGAGTAATATCATCGGCGGTGGGACCAAGCCCGCCGCTGACGACGACATAATCGACGCCACTGCAGCCCTCGAGAGCGTCGACGATGGAGTCGAGATCGTCGCTGATGATTCGGATCTCCTGGACCGCGATCGCCCGGCGGGAAAGTAATTGCACGAGATGGTGGGCATTTTTATCCCGAACCCGTCCATCGAGAAGTTCATCACCGATGCAAAGAATCGCTATTGATTTCACGGCGTAGTCCTTGAGAGTTGTACCCGTTGCGACCGGCCCGGTGCTCGGATCCGGTCGGTACCGTTGAAAATTTTCATCATTTGACGGAGCGCGGACGCCCCCGTCCGGGGACGTTCGCGCCCCCTATTTATCCCATATTACCGATCAACGTGGATCACACCCAGGAGGGCCTAGCACCTTGAGTTTTTTCAAAAGACTTCGTACATTTGCGGCCGATCTCTTCACGAGCATTCGACCAACATCCAACAGGTCCGCCGGTCCTCCTTATGCCCGAGCCCTTCGGAAAATATCAACTCCTCGAAAAGATCGCCCAGGGCGGCATGGCGGAGGTGTTTCTGGCCAGCCGAGACGGTGAAATCGGTGGGTTTACCAGGCGTCTGGCGATCAAGCGAATGTTTCCCCATCTCGTCGATCAGGAAGAGATCATTACCATGTTCATCGATGAGGCGCGAATCGCGGCCCGCCTTCATCATCCCAATATCGTCCAGATCTACGACCTGGGGGTGGTGGAGGAGAGCTTCTTCATCGCCATGGAGTATGTAGAGGGGCTCGATCTTCGGCGCCTCTGCGAGTTGGGGGTGAAGAAGAAAAACTTCATTCCTCGACCGCTGGCGGTTCATATCGTCTGTGAGGTGGCAGCGGGGCTGCATTATGCACATACCCGGACCGACGATGAGGGTCGGCCCATGAATATTATCCACCGCGACGTGTCGCCTCAGAATGTGATGATCAGTGTAGACGGAGCGGTCAAGCTCTGTGATTTCGGAATCGCCAAGGCCGAGAGTCGTCTCACACATACTCAGGCCGGAGAATTTAAAGGGAAATTCTCCTATATGAGCCCCGAGCAATTCGGTCACGGGACCCTCGATCATCGCAGCGATATCTTTACGTTGGGGATCGTTCTCTATGAGATCACGGTGGCCACTCGCTTGTTCAAGGCCCGAACCGAGTACGAGACGATTCGCCGGATCACGGAAGGAGTAGTGACGACGCCGTCGAAGATTCGTCCTGATTTTCCGTCGGAGTTGGAACGGATCATTATGAAGGCGCTGGAGGTAAACGCCTCGGATCGATATCAGAGCGCTGAAGCGCTGCATGCCGACCTCGAAGAGTGGCTCTTCGATGAGCGAGTGCGGGCGGGGACCAGGCAACTGGCCTCCTATCTCGATGAGCTCCTTGACGGCCCACGGAGGCCGCAGTTGGCATTGTCTGCCGGGGCTCGGGTGCACAACGATGCCGATGATGAGGAGTCACAGGTCGATTCGACGATCGAGTTGTCGATGACGGACGCCGACTTCATGGAGCTGGAAGAAGCGGTGCAGCCCGATGTGACGGAATTCGATGACTCCACGGTGGTGGATAGCTACTCGATTCCCATCGACGAGGACGTTCCCCCGGCCGATGCAGTAGAGATCCGACGCATCTCCCCGGAGGAAGCACGGATGCGGCGACAGAATAGTGACGAAGTTGATAGCTTCGACGCCACCCTGGTGGAGGGAGAACAGCCCGATGGGACGACCTCGCCGCTGGACTCGGAGCATTCGGGCGAGCCCGCCGGGGCCTCGCGCCAGATCACCAATAAATGGAGCGGTGAGAAGAAACAGGAAGACGCAGAGGAGACCGGGTTTGATGTGGCCATCAGTGCCACAGAAAACGATCCCCTGGGCGATGCAGACGAATTTATCGGCGATCTTCCGGACTTGCGAATCGGCGGAAAGTCGCTGGGATTTGAGAATAAGCGGGTCGTAGGGCAGGGCGCTCTTCCCACCGGTCCCATGGAGAAAATCCAACCCCAGCCACCGACGACAAAGCAGATCACCCGGCTTTTGGGGCGAAATGCAAAAGCGGTGGCTATCGGCGGTGTGGCGCTGGTTCTGGTCACGGGATTGGTCTTGATGGTGATCGTGATGGCGATCTCATCGACTGAGGAGTCCGGAGCCGAAGCGCTGGCCAGTCAGGAACAAGAGGAGGTTGCCGAGAGAGGCCAGGAGTTGGTCGGCGAAAGGGAGGTCGAGCTGAGCCTGCAGACCGAGCCTCCGGGAGCTTTCGTCGTGGTAAACGGGGTGCTTCAATCGGGGACGACTCCCCTGAGCGCATCACTGGTCGACGGGCGAGATAATGAGGTCTGGATTGCGCGGCGACATCATCGCCCGACCCGCCTGTTGATCCCCGCTCAGGGTGATGAACTGGAGCGCACCGTGGAGTTGGAGCGAGCCACCGGTACACGCTCGGCCCGGGCTCATTTCCGCAGCACCCCCGGCGGAGCTCAGGTCTATATCAACGGTGAAGCCATCGGTAAGACTCCCCTGCGAATGGAGAATGTGCGGGCTGATTTCGAGACCCACGTGCAAATGGAGCTGGAAGGCCATCGGCCATTCGTGGCGTTTTTGAGTCTTCGAACCCAGGGAGACAATCGCATCAATGCCGTCTTGCCCACGGAAGACAACGAAGAGGTCTCCGCTCATTATAACGTGACGCCCCGTGGAAGTCGGATTCTACTCTCCGGGGAGTTTGTCGATAACACTCCCTTTGAGATGACCCATCATCGAGACGAGTGGTTAGCAATTGAGCTTCAGGGCGATCGCCGTCAGCCTCGCCAGCACAGACTTCGCCTCGATAAAATCGGGGCATTTATGCTGGCCAATGAATTGGAAGTGGAGACTCAGGAGACCGGCCGGGTGAGCATTGAAGTAGAGCCGACGGCTGCGATTTACGTGGGAACCCGAGCCTTTGGCGCCAGTCCCCTGAAGGAAGCGGTGTTGCCGAAGGGAGAGCAGACCGTGGTTTTCGAAACCATTGAGGGTCGACGCATTCGGGTATCCCTTGAGGTGGAGGCCCAGGCCCATCGCCGCTATCTGGTCCGTCTCAACGGGGATGAGGCGACGGTAGAAGAGCTTCCGAACGTCGATGGCGATGGCGACGACTGATAGCCTCGATTTTCTGGTTTGATGCAAAATTAGTTTAAAAAAGACGCAAAAGCCGGGGGAATCCGTCGATAATAGAGATAAGTGGACTCCGATGACGGTGATCCACGATTTCGAATTGATACGGAGGTGAAGATGACCGA
>SKNI01000070.1 GCA_007120615.1 Myxococcales bacterium
ACCCTGTTGATTTTATTGCTGGGATGGATGGTTTTGCGACGATCCCAGAAGAACGCAAAGGATTACGAATGACCGATCTTGTAAAGATAGAACGCCGTGAAGGAGTCATGGAGATTCTTTTTGACCGGCCGGCTCAAAAGAATGCTCTGACGCTTGCGATGTACAGCAAAGCGGCTCAGGCGCTGCGGGAGGCCTCCGACGATGATGAGGTGCGCTCCGTGATGATCGTGGGAGCCGGAAACCACTTCACCAGTGGCAATGATCTCTTTGATTTTATGCAAGACCCGCCCACCGATGAGAACAGTCCGGTCTTTCAATTCTTATTGGCTCTTCGAGAATGTGCCTGTCCGGTTGTGGCCGGCGTGGAAGGGTATGCCATCGGGATCGGGACGACGATGCTATTGCATTGCGATATGGCCTGGGCGGGGGCAGATGCCCAATTTCGCCTGCCTTTTGTCGATCTGGGCCTGGTTCCGGAAGCGGGATCCAGCGTCATGCTCGCGGCCATCGCCGGACACCGGCGGGCGGCGGAGTTATTATATTTCGGCGATTTTTTCGACGCTCAACTAGCAAAAGAGACGGGAATCATCAACGATGTCGTCGAGGGGGATCTGCGTGAATTTGTGCTCGAGAAGGCCAGACGATTGGCCGAGAAGCCACCGGTGGCGATGCGTTTGACCAAGGAGTTGATGCGGGCCACCGACGATGAGGTCGTAGAGATCGCGATGCGAAAGGAGGCCGCGATCTTTGTGCGGCGGCTGCAATCGAAAGAGTTTATGGCGGCGGTTGCCAGCTTTCAGAAATAAGCGAATATCGTAAAAAGAAGAGCCCCGCCGAGCAGCTTCGCTCGGCGGGGCTTTTTTTGGGGTAGCGTCGGTTATCCCGCAGCTCTAAAGGCCGACGCTTTGTTTTCCAGGTATAGGATTAGAATCCGGGATCGGGATCTTGCTGGGGCTGAGTCCCGGGCTCATCCTGCATCCCCGGCTCATCCTGCATTCCCGGATCGTCTTGCATGCCCGGCTCAGTGGGGGCGGGGTCGGTTTCCATCTGACGCAACTGATCGACATCCTGCTGGATTTCATCGACGCGCTGCTGGATACTTTCGACCTGTTCATCGACCTCTTCACCGACCTCGTCGGCTCGCATCTCAGCCTCCTGGCGGAGATCGTTGAGCCCCTCTTCGATATTTTGGAGGCCCCGATCAAAGCCGTCTTCCTCCTCCATGGTCGGATCTTGCTCGTCCCATTGCTGATCATCGGGACCGCCGCCGATGGGTTCATCGTCGTCGTGGGCCGGAGGTTGTTCCGCGGGTTGTTCCTCTCCGGGGGTTACAGGTTGATCATTGGTGTCGAATGTGCCTGGCTCGCAGGCTGCGGCAAGACTCAGTCCAGCCGCAGCAGTAAGAGCGATCAATACACGTTTCAAATGTGATGAGAGCATCGTAAAACCTCGCCGTGCTCGAGAAAATGCGTCGCCCATCTGGTCCGCTGTCCAAAGCTCGCGGTGTTCCGAGGGCGACGCGAGTTATCCACCACTAAAACTAGACGCTCATTGGAGGTCGCCTAACGAAAAAGTCCAATTTTGTCAGTCGGTTAAATCGAGCGTGGGGGCTGGTTTTTCGGCCCCCCGAAGGCACAAGGGATGATGTCGGGGCGTTCGAGTATTGTAGTTCTTTGGCGGTTGATTAGTATGGGCGCCGCCTATAAGTCATGGCGCGAGCAAGGAAGTCGCGCACCGATAAGAGATCAGTTGTCAGATAGCGGAGGAAGAGATGAGCAACGACAAAGAAACTCGCCAATTTGAGGCCGAAGTCAGCCAGATCCTGAAGTTGATGGTCCACTCGATGTACTCCAATCAGGAGGTCTTTTTACGAGAGTTGATCTCCAATGCATCAGACGCCATCGATAAATTGCGCTTTGAAGCGCTCTCGGATGAGGAACTCTTCGAGGGCCAGACCGATCTCAAGATCGAGGTGGAGGTAGATAAGGAGGCCGCCACGGTGACGATTCGAGACACCGGCATCGGGATGAGTCGTCAAGAGGTGACCGATAATATCGGCACCATCGCCCGTAGCGGGACCCGGCAATTTCTGGAGAATCTGACGGGAGATCAAAAGAAGGATTCCCGCCTGATCGGTCAATTCGGGGTCGGGTTTTATTCGGCCTTTATCGTCTCCGATAAGGTGGTCCTCACCACTCGTCGCGCCGGCGAAAAAGAAGCGGTGCGCTGGGAGTCCGATGGCGAGGGCGAATATAGCCTGGAGGTCATCGAGAAGGAGGCCCGGGGTACCGAGATCGTGCTCTATCTCCGGGAAGAATGCTCCGAGTTTTTGGAGGCCATGCGCCTGGAGCGAGTGATTCGGCGGTATTCGGACCACATCTCGTTTCCGATCTTCTTGATCGAAGAGAGCACAGAAACAGACGAAGAGACGCCAGAAGAGGACGGCGAGGAGAGCGGGCAGGACATTCGCCAGGTCAACCAGGCCTCGGCGCTGTGGACCCGCAAGAGTTGGGATATTGAAGACGAAGAATATCAGAGCTTCTATAAGCACGTGGCCCGGGCCTTTGACGAGCCCCTGCACTGGATTCACAACCAGGTGGAAGGGCGCCTCAAATTTACCCTTTTGCTCTATTTGCCCACCGCCCCACCTTTTGATTTCCAGATGCCCGATCAGGAGCGCGCCGGAGGCGTCAAGCTCTACGTAAAGCGGGTCTTTGTGCTCGATGATGCCGAGATGTTTTTGCCTCGCTATCTGCGGTTTATCCGGGGAGTGGTGGACTCCGATGATCTGCCGTTGAACGTCAGCCGAGAATTGTTGCAGGACAATCGAGTGGTCGCCACCATTCGCTCCACGGCGACCAAGAAAGTTCTGAAGATGCTTCAGGAGATCAGCAAGGACGAAGAGAAATATCAGACCTTCTGGTCGTCTTTCGGTCCGATCCTCAAAGAGGGGATCGTCGAGGAGCCGTCCAAAAAAGAAGAGGTCGCAGCACTTCTTCGCTTCGCCTCCACAGCCGAAGCCGAGGCGAAGCAAACTGTCAGCCTTGACGCTTATAAAGAGCGGATGAAAGAGGGCCAGGAGGCGATCTACTACGTCACCGCCGATACCTACGCCGCTGCCGTGGCCAGTCCTCATCTGGAGATATTTAAGGCTCAGGGCGTCGAAGTTCTGGTGCTCACCGACGCCATCGACGAGTGGGTGGTCTCTCACCTTCGGGAGTTCGACGAAACCCCGCTTCGCTCCGTCGACCGGGGGGCCCTGGACCTCGATAGCCTGGGCAACTGTGATGAAGAGCAAGAGCCGGAGTCGGAGTCCCCGAAGGTAGATGAGGAGTGGAAAGAGGTTGTGGAGGCCGTAAAGTCCTCGCTGGGCGATGCCGTAAAGGAGGTTCGGATGTCGAAACGTCTGACCGACTCCCCCTCCTGTCTGGTGCGAGAGGAGTGGGAGATGGGCTCCCGGATGCGGCGAATTCTCACCCGGGCCGGGGAGGAGGTTCCCGACGGAACTCCGACGCTGGAATTGAATCCCACCCATCCCCTGGTCGTCAGACTCAAGAGCATCGAGGCCGATGAGCTCACGGAGTGGGCCCAACTCTTTCTGGACCAGGCCAGCCTCAGTGAAGGTGCAGACCTGGAGGCGCCGGCAGTATTTGTGCGCCGCCTCAACGACTTGATGGGTCGCCTGGCGCTGGAGAAGGTCGGGGAAGAGGAGACGGCGGGAATTTGATGGTTGGACCGCTGTTCTGAAGACGACGGATCGTTGGACCGCCCCGATTCGGCTTTGCCTGGTGATTTGGCCCGGAACGTTAAACGGGGGCCAGGCGGGCGAATCGGGGCCTAAATTTTGCTTCTGCCATGATGAGAAAATCAATGCATAAAATACTGGTCGGTGGTTTATTCGCAGCATTGGTCCTGGCGATGGGGTGTGCCTCCGCAGAGCCTCAATCGCAGACGAAGGTGGACGGACAATTCGTCTCCGACGGCTCCGATTGGGACCGAGAGATCGGCGATGAAGAGGTGGAGACCTTTGCCAATGCTTATATCGAGGTCAACGCCATCCAACAGCAGACCCATCCCGAGATCCAGCGGGCCGATTCCGAACAGCGGGCGGCGTTGATCGAGGCCAGTGATGAACGGGTCGAAGAGGTCATCCGATCCCACGGGATGACCGTGGAGCAGTATAATTCCCTCGCCGTTCGACTCGCTGATGACGACGAGCTCCGCGGTCGGGTACAGCAGGAGATCGCGGCCCGGGAAGATGAGAGATTGCGCATGCTTCAAGATGAGCAGAATGCCCAACAGGAAAACGAGGAGTTGGAGTGAAGGAGCGAGACCTCGCAAGATGGACCACGGCTCTGGTAAGTGCCGGCGGGTTTGCGGTGGCGTGGTATCTGATGGAGATGCATGTTCAGGCCTCCGTCGGGGAGGCGGTGGGCGGAGCGCTTTGCGGTGCCCATTCGGTGGTCGATTGCACGGCGGCCGCGCAGTCCCGATATTCCATGCTTTTCGGGATACCCATTGCCTTGCTGGGGCAGTGTTTTTATGCCGCAGTCTTCGTGGTGGCGCTCTTCGATCGCCAGAAGGTGAGAGACTCCGCCGAGCCTTTTCGGCCGGGGGCGATCGCCTCCACCCTCTTCGGGGTGGGGATGATCTATTCCCTCTTTCTGGCGGGGGTCAGCATTATCGAGCTCAAGAGCCTCTGTCCGTTCTGTATCATGCTCTACGTGATCAATTTGCTGGGAGTTGTGGGGGCCTCGATGTGGGCCGGAGAAAAGCCCCACCAGGTGGTCAAGAGGCAGCTCCAAAGGCCGTCGGGGTTTTTTAATGGTTGGACCGGACTCTTTGCGATGACCTTCGGGTTGATCCTCCTTGTGGGCACCCAGGTGGCGGATAGCGCTATTCGCGATCGGCTTCAAGAGCAGGCGCGAGCGATGGAGCAGACCGGCCAGGAGGTGACCCGGGTTGAGGAGAGTCTGTATCGGGCGGAGCATTCTCCGGCGAAGGGGCCGGTGGATGCCCCCGTTCATATCGTGAAATTCTCTAATTTTCCCTGCCCCTATTGCGGGGCATTGGCCGGCGTTCTGGACCAGATTTCGGAAGAGTTCGGAGATGATCTTCGAGTGGAATACCGCCATTTCCCGTTGCCATCACAGGCCGATGGGGCGGCAAGCGCCCATGCTGCCCAATGCGCCGACGAACAGGGCCGCTTCTGGGAGATGCACGACGCCCTTTTTTCGGCAGCCCCCGAGCTCGGTCCCGAATCGATTCGAGATCTCGTCGGGCGACTGGACCTCGACCCTGATGCCTTCGAGGAGTGCATGGAAAGCGATCGTCCCCGGGAGACGGTGGACAAAGATATCGAGGTCGGCCGCCTGCTCGATATCGAAGGTACCCCCGTATTTTTCCTCAATGGCCACCGCTTCGACGGAGCCCGGGGGCCGGATATGATAAGACCGCTGGTGGAAGAGGCGATCGGGGAACAAAAAGAGTAGCGAGTAGGATCAGTCCGATTTATTGGTCAGTTCCTGGGCGATATCGTGAGGGCTGGCGGGAGGCCCGGGGACGGCGTATTGGCCGCCAAGCCATTTGCCGAGGTCCACCGCTTTGCAGCGCTTTGAGCAGAAGGGAAAGGCCTTGTTTTCACTTCGGGGGGGCGCATCATTATCGCAAATGGGGCAGGATTTCTGAGGCTGGGAGCTCATAATAATCTCCGAGTTAGGTTGGGTAAAAAGTGATTCGGGATAAGGCGTGAGTTTGACGGATCCTGATCCGGTGATTATAGCCACTGGGCCCGGGACGGATACCGGGGTTAACGAAATAACACCAGGTCAGTAGTAAAATGAACAAAGAAAATCCCTTTGAACTTCCGCTGACGGTTCGCGGCTACGAATTAGACGCATTTCATCATGTGAACAACGCAGTCTACGTCCAGTATTTCGAGCATGCCCGGTGGATGGCCCTCAAAGATCTGGGGCCCGAGTGGCTGCAGGGGCAGGGGCTTACCATGGTGGTGCGAAAACTCACCGTGGAATACGACGCCCCGGCTACAGTATTTGACGAACTGGTGGTGCGTCTCTGGGTAGAGCGCATTGGAACCTCCAGCGTGACCTTCGGCCAGGACCTCCTTCGAGGGGAAAAGACCCTGGCCCGGGCTCAGGTGGTGGCCGTCTGCCTGGGCACCGATGGAAGACCCCATCCGGTGCCGCAGCAATGGAAAGATATCGTCGGCTGGGCCGATGAAAAAGCTCCCCTGTCTGAGTGAAGGGGCAAATCAACCGCCGCCGTCATTGAGAGGGCGGCTCCTTATAGCGAGAGAAGATATGTTTAAGAAAACGATGGTGATCCTTCTGGTAAGCTCCCTGGCGTTGACCGTGGCCTGCGAAAGCGAGTTGGACGGAAAAACGGCTGCCACCGTGCATGAAGCGACCGAAGCGGTCGATGAAAGTGCCGAAAAAGAAGCCGAAGAAGAACAGGAGGCCTATCGAGAGGTGGCATTCAACAAGGAAACCTCCAAGATCGAATGGCTGGGAGCCAAGGTCACCGGCGATCACGACGGTGGGTTTAAAGAGTGGGACGGGCTGGCGAAAGTGAACGCCGAAAATGGCCTGGAGAAGGTCAAGTTTACCGTCGATACCACCAGCCTGTGGTCCGATAATGATCGTCTCACCGGACACCTCAAGAATGATGACTTCTTTGACGTGGAAAAATACCCGGAGGCTAAATTCATCTCCAGTTCCATCAAAGAAGGGGTCGAAGGAGAGGCCGAAGGAACCCACACGGTCACCGGCGATATGACCATCAAGGACCAGACCAAGACCATCAGCTTTCCGGTCACCGCCGCGGTGGACGATAATCTGATGAAGATCGACTCGGAGTTTACTCTGATGCGCTTTGATTTCGGGGTCGACTTTAAAGGTCAGGCCGATGATTTGATTCGCGACGAAGTGCTGATGAAGCTCAGCTTTGAACTCCCCCTGGACGAAGAGGCAGTGGCCGAGGAAGCTGCAGAAGAAGTCGAAGAGACCGACGAGGGCTGATCGGACTCCATACTAAACCAGATTTACTCCGAAACCCGGAGTTTGTGCTTTGTGAGGTCGGCGTCTGCCCGCTTTTCCTCTCTCCAGGTAGCGATGCTGGCTGTCGATCGGAAAAACGAACATCCATCCAAC